>JAFUXX010000341.1 GCA_017476965.1 Kiritimatiellia bacterium
CGCGCCGCCGCAACCCGCGGCCGCCAGGGCCGCCGCTAGCGCCGCGGCCGCGAAAGCCGTCGTCTTCTTCCGTCGCGATTCGTTCGTCGATTCGTCGGTCGTTGCCATGGAACGGTGTCTCCTTGGTTGCGGAAAAGGCGTCCGGGGCGGCGACGCGGCGCGCCGGACCGGTCGGGGAAGCGGAAACGGGGAGCGGCGTCAGGCGAGCAGACCGGCGCGTATGCCGGAAAGATCGTCGAACGTCCAAGTCGGCTTGTGCGGCGAAACCGCGGCGTCGGCGGCGGACGTCTCGCCGGAAAGGACGAGCGCGGAGGCGATGCCGGCCTCGGCGCCGAGCGCGATGTCCGTGTAGAGCCTGTCGCCGACCATGCAGAGGCGGTCCTTCGGGACTCCGTACTTGGCGACTACGGCGTCCACGATCCCGGCGTGGGGCTTGCCGACCACTTCGTCCGGCTCGCGGCCGGTCGACGCCTTCACGTACGCGATCACGGCGCCGATGTCGGGCACGAAACCGCCGTCCACCGGGCAGTTGAAGTCCGGATGCGTCGCGATGTACGGCCGCCCCTCGCGCACGAGGTCGCACAGGCGCGTCATCTTCGCGTAGTCGAACGCCTGGTCGAACCCGAGCACCACGGCGTCCGGCTCGCGCTCGACGAGGCGGAAGCCCGCGTCGCGGAATTCGCGCTCCAGCGTCGGCATTCCGAAAACGGCGAGGGCGGCGCCGGGCATCGTCGCGCGCAGCTTGAGCGTCGTCGCCTCCCCGGAGGTGAACACCTCGTCGGGAGCGGCCTCGATGCCGAGGCGGCCGAGTTTGGCGACGTAGGCCGTGCGGTCCTTCGAAGAATTGTTGGTGAGGAAGAGGTATCTCCGCCCCGTGGCGCGCACCGTTTCGAGGAACGGCTTGGTGCAGTCGAAGAGCCTGTCGCCGAGGTAGATCGTTCCGTCCATGTCGAGGAGGAACATGTCGATGTCGCGAACCGTCTTTGCCATGGCCGGCGCCCTCACCTTGCGTCCTGCGACGGGGACCAGACCTGCGACTCCTCGCGCTCGCGGGCCTTCGCCGCGCGGCGGCGGCGCGCCATGGCGTCGAGGATCCCGTTCACGAACCGGCCGGACTCGTTGCTGCCGAAGTACTTCGCGAGATCCACCGCCTCGTTGATGATCACGGGGTCCGGCGCGCGGTCTTCGCCTTCGAGGAAGAGCAGCTCCGCCGCCGCCACGCGCAGGACTGCGCGCTCCTCGGAGCCGAGGCGGTCGAGCGTCCAGTTCTTGAGGCGGCGGGAAATGGCGTCGTCGATCTCCGCGGCGTGTGCCGTGCGGGCGCGGACTATAGTTTCCGCGAAAGCGCGGGCCTTGGAATCCGGCGGATCGCCCGGCTCCGCCCCGGCTGGCCGGATGCGAAGCTCCCCGTCCCAGAACGTCTGGAAAAACTCGTCGACCGTGCGCGCGGCGCCGGGATTGGCGTCCTGCGCGAAAGTCATCTGCACCGCCCATTCCCTGGCAAGCCGGCGGTTGTGCGTGATTGCTCCTTGCATGGCCCGGATGATAGGCGACCCACCCCCGCGCGGTCAAGCCGCCCCGCCCGCGGCATTTCCCTCGCGCCGCCGGCACGCCAAAGCCGCTCCGCCCCTGTCATCCCGCTCGCGCCGCCGGCACTCTCGAACCGAACCTCCTGCCAGCAAAAATCGTGAAATTTCGGAATCCGATTCCGGATTTTCACGATTTTTCATTGACTCAGGCTGCCCGTTTCCGTATTATGCGCGGCGGTTGGAGGAATCAGGAATGATCAAGCGCGACATCGAAAACACGATCCTGGAAATGGCGGGATACTATCCGGTAGTCACGATAACGGGGCCTCGACAGTCGGGAAAAACGACGCTGGCGAAGGCGCTGTTCCCGGAGCACTCGTATTTCAGCCTTGAAACCGGTCATGTGCGGGACGCCGCGCTTGCCGACCCGATGGCGTTTCTGGCGCAAGGGAGCCGCGGAATGATTTTGGACGAAATCCAGAAGGCTCCCGCCCTTCTGGAATACGTCCAATCCGCGGTGGACGAAAATCCGGCGTGCGGCCGGTTCGTGCTGACCGGTTCCCACCAACCCGAACTTGCACGGGCAATCAGCGAATCCCTTGCGGGAAGAACGGGCGTTGCCGAACTGCTTCCTCTTTCCGTCGCCGAAATTTCGTCGAGCGGCATTGATGCCGGAAAACGCGACGGCTTGCTGTTCCGCGGGGGCATGCCGCGCATCCATTCGTCGCGCATCCCCCCCGTCCGGTTTTACGCCGACTATTTCAGGACCTACGTCGAACGCGACGTCAGGAAACTCGTGAACGTGTCCGATTTGGACAGGTTCGAACGTTTCGTGAAACTTCTCGCCGGCAGAATCGGCGGAATAGTCAACAAGCAATCGCTTGCGTCCGACGTGGGCGTGAGCGACAAAACCGTCGGCAACTGGATCGGAGTCCTCCGGGCGTCGTACCTCGTCTTCGAACTCCAGCCGTACGGGCGGGACTTCGGGAAACGCCAGGTCAAGTCGCCGAAGATGTATTTTACCGAAACCGGATTGGCCGCATACCTGCTCGGAATCCGGTCGGAGCGGGACATCGCCTCCCACCCCCTCGTCGGGAATCTTTTCGAGAACTTCGTAGTGTCGGAAGCGGTCAAAAGCCGTCTCAACCGGGGACTTGAGCCTGACATTTCGTTTTACCGCAATTCCTCCGGAACCGTCGAGATCGACCTGATATTCGAGGACCGCGGACGGGTCTTTCCCGTGGAAATCAAATCCTCGTCCACGTTCGACACGTCCATGACCCGCCGTTTCCGCCCATTTTCCGACCTCTGCCCCGAAGCCGAAAAGGGCTTGGTCGTGTATTCGGGCGAGACCATTCCCGGGATAGCCGCGAATTTCGCGGACGTCGCGGAATGGTGCGTCTGATCCCTTTCAGTCGCTTCACCCCACGGCCCTGTCGGCTCCGGCGCGCCTTCGACCGTGTAGGCCCGGTTCGGGCTTTCGCCCTTCAGGATCGAAACCACGGGCTTGCCATCGACCATTTCGATTCCGGCCACGAGATTGTCGTCCGGATCCGCCGGGTCGAGATCGGCCACGTATCACTCCCACACCGGCCGCCCGTTCGCCGCCGTCGTCCCAGCGAATTGGGTGCGACACCCCCGCCCGGCGATTTCCTGCGTGCCGACGCGCACGACTTGGCGCTCCCCGGAGATGTGGTTTCTGGTGACGGCTACGGCTCGTTCGGAGATCGTGCCGGCTCTTGACGGATGGATGCGGCCTCCGCTTCTTCGCGGGCTTTCTTTTCTTCTGCGGCCTTGCGCTCGGCGGCTATGCTGGCGGCCTCCTCCTCGTTGATCTTGAGCAGCGGATGCAAGGTCTTCAGCGCCACCTCGATGCCGCTTACCGTGTCGCGCGCGAGATACACGACGCCGAAGCCGCCGCCGCCGAGCTTGCGGACGATGTCGTACTGGTCGATCCGGCCAAGCGCGGGCTCGTCCGAATCCGCACGGCCGCGCATCGTGCGCATGGACGGAAAGGAGACGGGTTCGTCGTCGGAAAGGATTGGCGTGCTGTTCATGGCAGTATCATGCATGGTTTGCGGCAATTATGGCATAAAGCGCGGATTCGGGGGTGGCGGAGCCGTGGATGTTCAGAGCGACGACAGGAAGGCTTCCGGATCGCGGTCGAAGCTTTCGTAGTCTTCCGGCGCGACGATGACCGGAACCGCGCGCGGAAAGCGGGAAACGAAGGCTGAAAGACCGCCGGCGCGGCGCTTGCGCCCCGACTTCACTTCGATGGCGTAAAGGCGGTCGGACTCGAACACGAAGTCCACTTCGTCCGTGCCGTCGCGCCAGTAGAACAGGTCGCCGTCCGCGCGCGCCAGGGCGGCGCCGACTGCGGTCTCGAAGAGCCGCCCGCGTTCGTCGGGGTCGCTCCAACGGGCCATCGCTCCGCCTCTTGTGCATAGCGCCGGGCACAACGGCAGTATTTTCGGGCTCGACGATTTCCTGATCGTCTCCTTTGCCGCGTATTTCTCGAGTCCGCGGTATGAAATTTTGATAGGTCAACCTATGAAATTTGATAGGTCGATCTATGAAATTTGATAGGTCGGGCTAGCAAATTTCGGCGGCGTTTCGGGTGGTAGGTGGTCAGCGGCGGCGGATGGAGCGCCACTCGTGCATTGAACAGCCGAAGCGGCGGCGGAAGGCGTTCATGAGGCCGCCGCTAGTGCCGAAGCATACCCGCGCGGCGATTTCGCCGAGGGGCGTTTCGATGTCTTCCAGGAGGCGCACTGCGGCCTGGAGCCGCGCTTCGCGGAGTTCCGCCTTGACTGTGGTGCCGAGAACGGTCCGGAATCCGGATTCGAGATACCGCAGCGTCCCTCCGACGTGGCGGGCCACGTCGGGCGGCGCGATGCCTTCGGTCGCATGGAGGCGGATGAAGTTCCGCGCGCGGTTGACGCGTTCGCCTGAGCGGCTTGCGTCGCATGTGGAGCGCCGTTCGGCAAAGCCGGCGACTCCGGCAAAAAATTCCGGAACGAGCGGCGCGCCCGTTTCGAGGTGCGAAAAGATCGCCCGCATGGCTTCCTGCGCACCGCTCGCTCTCTCGATCGACACCGACCATCCGCTCTCCGGTCGCGTGCGCATCGCCGTCTCGCCAGCCGCGCCGGAAACATTCGCGCTCCGCCGCGAATGGCGGCCCGGCGACACCGTGACGCTCGACTTCGACATGCGCTGCCGCCGCATCGAAGGACCGCGCGGCGTGAATCGCGCCGGCGACGGCCGCACGGCAGTCGCCGGCGGCCCGGTCGTCCTCACCCGCGAAGAGCGGCACGACCCCAATTTCGACGAGCCGGTCGACATCCAAGCCGCTTCCGACGGCACGATTCCCGCCCGCCGCATTCCGCCGCCACCCGGCTCGCACATCGCATTCGCCATCCCCGTCCGCACCGGCGGCACGATCCCCATGACCGACTACGCCTCTGCAGATTGCTGGGCCGGCTCCCGCATCCGCACGTGGCAAAAGAGCAAGTAGCGGTGCGCGAAATCCTCATCCCGGAAAAACCGGGACACTGACGTGTATCAACTTTTTCTTGAAAATTGCAGAAAAGTTGATACACTTGTGGCCCATGGAACGTCGAATACCATTTCAATCGAAGTGCCTGCCGCACGAGGCGAGGCTTCGGCAATGGCGCGCCGAGGGGGCGAGCTGGCACGACTTGGCCGCACGGCTGAAGGCGGAGCACGGGCTTTCCGTCTCGCGCGGGGCAGTCCGGTCGTTTCTGCTCCGCGCGGAGCGGCGGCGTCCTACGCTCTTCTTCGAGCGCATCCCCGAGGAGCGTCGCACTGGAGTTTTGAAGCAAATCGCCGCTTTGTGGACGCACGACTCGAACACCATCGAAGGCAACACGCTCTCGCTCGGCGACACGATCAAGATACTGGAATACGGCATCACGATTTCGGGAAAGTCGATCAGGGAACACGAAGAAGTCTACGGCCATCGCCGTGCAATCGATCTGGTCTACGATGCCGCCAAGCGGGGTTCGTTTTCGCGAGACGACCTTTTTGCGCTTCACAAGGCGGTCATGCCCGCCGTCGCCATCGACTGGGAAAAACCGGTCGGAGCCTGGAAGCAAGAACCTAACGGAACTCTCGGAGAAGTGGACGGCCGCCCGGAGTTTCTCGAATACGCCGATCCGGCATTCGTCCCGGAACTCATGACCCGGTGGCTCGCGGATTTCAATGAAGCCCTTGCGCGCCCGATTCGCGCCGTGGACGCGCTTGAAGCCTACGCGGCGGCACATGTCTCTTTCGTTTCCATCCATCCGTTTTTCGACGGCAACGGGAGGCTCGCACGGCTCCTCGCGAATCTGCCGGTGTTGCGGGCCGGAGAGCCGCCAGTGGTAGTGGATGCCGCCCGCAGGGCCGAATACATCGACATTCTTTGGGAATATCGCCGCACCGCCGGCGCGCTTGTTCCGTCCGCCGGCGCGCTCGTGCGCCGCAACGCCGCCTTCCGGCGCTTTGTGGACTTCCTCCGCCCCGACTGGGACCGCGTCCGGGAAATGTGCCTGGGTTCGGGGCGTTGAAAGAGCGGCGCCCGCGCCGGGACTGCGAACGCTGCGGAATGGAGGCGCGGATTCAGCGGAGGACGGCGGCGGTCATTTGCGGCGGCGGGTGCAGAGATTCGCGAACAACGCGCCGCCGAGGTTGTGCCACACGCTGAAGAGGGCGCCGGGCAGAGCGGCGAGCGGCGCGGAGGCGAAATGCGTCGCGGCAAGCGAAACGGCGAGTCCGGAGTTCTGCATCCCCACTTCGATGGCGAGCGTCCGGCGGCGCGCGGCGTCCATGCCTGCTGCCTTCGCGACCGCCCACCCGAGGAGCATTCCGAGGGCGTTGTGCAGCACGACAGCCGCCGCGACGGCCCCGGCCGCTTCGCGGATGCGCCCTGCGGCCGCGGCGACGACGCCGGCGACGATCACGGCGACCACGACGGCCGAAAAAGCAGGCATGGCTCGCCTGACGCGGCTCGCGGCGGCGCCGAAAACTTCGTTGAAAGCGACGCCCGCCAGCACCGGCGCCAGCACCACCTTCACGATCGAAAGGAGCATTGCCGCGGCGTCCACCCCAACGGTTTTGTCGGCCAGGAGCAGCACGAGCGCCGGAGTGGCGAGAGGCGAAAGCAGCGTGGAACACGCGGTCATCGTGACGGACAGCGCCACGTCGCCGCCGGCCAGATAGGCCATGACGTTCGAGGCCGTGCCGCCGGGACACGCGCCGACGAGAA
>JAFUXX010000342.1 GCA_017476965.1 Kiritimatiellia bacterium
CGGCGCCCGTGCCGCTCGCGGACTCCGACGGCGCGCCGCAGCCGCTCGACTTGCGCGGCCCGGAAGCGCTCGCGCCGGTGCTAGTGCGCAACGACGGCGCCGATCCGCTCTTCGTCTGCCGCACCGTCGTTTCCTCGCCCCTGCCCTCTTCCGCCGCCGGAAAGCCGCGCGCTTCCGGCATCTCGATCGAACGGTCGTGGGAGAAAGCCGCGCCGGGCGCGAACAACGGATTCAAGGCGTTCGACCCCGCGGACGGCGTGGACCAAGGCGAAACGGTGCGCGTGACGCTCGCGATAGTGCCGGACAAGACGGACGGCGGCGCCGGCGCCACCGTCCGCGACGCGGTCGTGGACGAATGGCTGCCAGCCGGGCTCGAACCGGACCTGCACTCCGTCTCGCTGCTGGTGCCCGGCCGGGTTCCGGGGAGCCGCAACGTGGCGCAGTGCCACGTCGAGATCCGCGACGACCGCGTGATCGCGTTCCCGTCCGAAATCGACGGCCCGGTCTGGCTCCAGTACGACGCCCAGGCCGTCTCCGCCGGCGATTACGCCCTCCCGCCTGCGAAAGTCGAAGCGATGTACGACCCCGCGGTGTCCGCCGCCACCGCCCCGTCGCGGTTCGTCGTCCGCCCCCGCCGCTGATTCCGTCCGGACGATCCCGCCCCCCCCCGCGGACGTTTTTGCGCGTCCGCGGGGGTTCTGGTATCATTCGGCGCGCGTCCGGCAAACGACGCAAAACCGCCATGAAATACGACAAGAACCACGCCCTTCTTTCAACCTCCATTCCCGGCCTTCCCGAACCCGCCCGCGGAAAGGTGCGCGACGTCTACGACCTCGGGGACACCCTGCTGTTCGTCGCCACGGACCGCCTTTCGGCGTTCGACGTCGTCATGCCGAACGGAGTGCCGGACAAAGGGCGCGTTCTCACGCAACTTTCGCTCTTCTGGTTCCGCCATTTCTCCGACGTCCCGAACCACCTCGTCACCGCGGACGTGTCGGAATACCCCGCCGTGCTCAAGCCGTTTGCGGCGGACCTCGACGGCCGCTCCATGATCGTCAAGAAGCTCGAGATGGTCCCCGTCGAGTGCATCGCGCGCGGCTACCTCGTCGGCTCCGGATGGGCGGAATACAAGCGCGCGGGAACCGTCTGCTCGCAGAAACTCCGCGAAGGGTACGTGCAGGCCGACAAGCTCGACGAAACGCTCTTCACGCCGTCCGCCAAGGCCGACCTCGGCGAACACGACGAAAACATCTCCGTCGCGGAGCTCGAGCGCCGCGTCGGCAAGGAGACGGCGGACGAGCTGCGCGACCTCACCGTCGGCCTGTACGACGGCGCGGCGGCGCACGGCCGCTCGCGCGGCGTGATAATCGCCGACACGAAGTTCGAATTCGGCCGCGACGAAACCGGGCGCCTCGTCCTCGCGGACGAAGTCCTCACCCCGGACTCATCGCGCTTCTGGCCGGCGGCGGATTACCGCACCGGAGCCAACCCGCCGTCGCTCGACAAGCAGTTCGTCCGCGACTGGCTCGAAGAAATCGGCTTCAACAAAGAGCCCCCCGCCCCCGAGATTCCGGACGAAATCGTCGAAAAGACCCGCGCCCGCTACCTCGAAGCCCTCCGCGTCATCGCCGGCGCCTGATTCCCGCCCATCTCCGCGGAATCGTCCCTCTCCGCCGGCATTGACCCCCTTTCAATGCCGGCGGAGGCTGTTTCACGGATTTCATTTTGGCGAGGAGCGCGGACGGGGGTTGCAGGAAAAGAGCAGGATGATACAATCGGCGGCATGAAACGCATCCTGATCGTCGACGGCGGGCCACGCCGCGCCATGAACACTTCCGCGCTGTGCGACGCCTTCGACGAAGGCGCGCGCTCCGCTTCGCCCGAAATCGGAACCGCCCGCGTCCGGCTCTACGACCTCCCGCCGTGGAAAGGCTGCATGTCGTGCCTCGCCTGCAAGCTGCGCGGCCGCGAAACCGGCGAGTGCGCGCTGCGCGACGGCCTGTCCGACGCCCTCCGCGCGGCCAACGAAGCCGACGGAATCGCCGTCGCTTCGCCGGTCTACTTCGGGGAGTGGACCGCCATGACGCGCGCTTTCCTCGAACGTCTCGTATTCCCGTGGCTGCACTACACGGACTTCTCCGTGGCCGCCCCGAAGAAAAAGGCCCTCGCGTGGATCTACTCGATGAACGCGACGGCCGAACACTTCGCGCAGTTCCGCCGCAACATCGCCATGCTCGAAGGCGCGCTCGCGCGCGGCACCGGGGACGCCGATCCCGCGATCGTCGCCGCGTTCACGACAGCGCAGACGAAGGACTACTCCCGCTACGCGATGGACGGCCTCGATCCCGCGGCGCACCTCGCCTGGCGCGAGGCGCACTGGGAAGAGGACCTCGCCAAGGCCCGCGCCGCAGGCCGCGCCACGGCCGAAAAGGCTCTCGCTGGCGTCTAGCCCAGCACCCCCAAAAAAAACGACGGCCGCATGGTGTATAATCCGCCAAAAATGAAAGATTCTACAAAATCCGCGAAGGCCGGCCCCGCGCTGCGCGACAAGTTTTTCGGACGCCTGGGACCCTGCGCCCGGACGATGCTGCAGGTCGTCGATCTCTTTCCGGCGCGCTTTCGCGGAAACGATGGACATGACGCCGGCCGCGTACGTGCGCACGATCCGCGTGAACCACGCTCGCAAGCTCCTCGCGGAGACGGACATGACCGTGGCCGCGATCGCCGCCGTGACCGGCGCGGCGCCCGCCATTGCCGCCAACAGCGCGGCGGCTCGGAACGACTTGTGTTTCATTTTCATTAAAAACGGAAACCGCGCTTTGCGCTGGACGGGGCGGTGTGCTAGCATTCGGCCCCGCAATGAAAATCCCTCTTGACGGAGAGTGGCGGCTCGAGTTCTTTCCGCAGCCGGCGGAAGGCGCGGTGCGGTCGCTGCCTTTGAAGGTCGCCGCCGAATGCGTGCGGGCCGAAGTTCCCGGCTGCTGCGAACTCGATCTGATGCGCGCGGGGCTCCTCCCCGCGCCGGAGCGCGGGCTGGACGCGCTGCAGTGGCGCAAGTACGAAGGCCACCAGTGGCTGTACTCGCGCGGATTCGACGCGCCCGACGTGCCGGACGGCGGCAAGGCGACGCTCGTCTTCGGCGGGATCGACACGCTGGCCGACGTCTTCCTCAACGGCGAAAAGATCGGCGAAGCGGAGAACATGCTCGTCGAGCACCGTTTCGACGCGACGCGCCTGCTGCGGCCGGGCCGCAACGAGCTGCAAGTCCTGATCCGCAGCGCGTTTCTCGAGAACCAGTCGCGCACAGCGCCCGTCCACGCGCACCACATGGACATGGCGGAGTGCGCCACGCTGCGCAAGGCCGCGCACATGGCGGGGTGGGACATCTTTCCGCGCCTCTACGTCTCGGGCCTCTGGCGCGGCGTGTCGCTCGAAGTCGAAGGCCCGGTGCGCCTGCGCGACGTGTTCTGGACGACTGGCGATTATTCGCGCGGACCGGACGGCGCCAACAAGTGCCGCGTCGCGGTCCAGTACCGCGTCGAAGCGCCGATGGCGACGTTTCTCGGCGGCGCGAAAGTCCGGCTGGCCGCGGAGCGCGGCGGGAAGACCGTGGCGTCCGCGACGCGCAAACTCAACGTGTCCGGCAACCGCGTGACTTTCGACGCCGCCGGGTTCGACCTCTGGTGGCCGGCGGGCAGCGGAGAGCATCCGCTCTACGACGCACGCGTCGAGGTGATCGCGGCGGACGGCGAAACGCTCGCCGCGGACGCGCGGAAAATCGGGTTCCGGACCGTCGAACTCGTCCGCAAGGACATCCGCGGCGACGCCGATTCCGGCGCGTTCTTCTTCAAGGTCAACGGCGAACCGGTCTACATGCGCGGCACCAACTGGGTGCCGACTGACGCAATACCGTCGCGCCAGGCGGAGCGCATCCTCCCGACGCTCGCGCTCGTCGAAGAGACGCACTGCAACATGGTGCGCGTCTGGGGCGGCGGCGTCTACGAGCCGGACTTCTTCTACGACTGGTGCGACGAACACGGCGTGCTGGTGTGGCAGGATTTCATGACGGGCTGCCACCTGCCGCCGCAGGACGACGCGTACGCGGCGGCGACCGCGGCCGAAGCGAAAGCCGTCGTGCTCCGCCTGCGCAACCACGCATCGCTCGCGCTCTGGGCGGGCAACAACGAAAACGACGATTCGACGCGCTGGGATCCGATGGCCGGGGTCTGCCGGCCCGATCCGAACCGCGACCGCCCCAGCCGCGAAACGATTCCGCGCGTGCTGCTCGACTTCGACCCCACGCGGCCGTACCTGCCGTCGAGCCCGTACCTTTCGCCCGACGTCGTCGCGGGCCGCGCCAAGGAACCCGAAGCGCATCTCTGGGGCGCGCGCAACTGGTACAAGGAGCCGTTCTACGTCGACTCGCCGGCGTGGTTCGCGAGCGAAACAGGCTGGCACGGCTGCCCGGGGCGGACGTCCATCGAGTCGATGATGACGGAAGGCTGCGTCCAGCCGTGGAAAAATCCCGGCGCGGCCGATCCGGCGCAACTCGACTGGAACGACGAATGGCGGTTCAAGTCGTCCTGCCCGTTCCTCGACCCGGACGTCCTCTGGGACCGCAGCGACATCATGACCCGCCAGGCGAAGAACCTCTTCGGCGAGGTCCGCCGCGACCTCGACGGCTTCGTCTTCCAGAGCCAGACGTTCCAGGCCGAGGCGCTGAAGACGATGATCGAAGTCTTCCGCACGCGCAAATCCGCGCGCACCGGCGGGCTGCTCTGGTGGAACGTGCGCGACGGCTGGCCGCAGGTGTCGGACGCCGTCGTCGACTGGTTCGGCTTCCGCAAGGAGGCGTTCTTCGCCGTGCGCGACGCCCAGCGCGACGTCCTCGCGCTCGCGCTGGACGACGGCTCCGCGTGGATAGTCAACGACACGCGGCGGGCGGTCGAGGTGCGCGCCTCGTGGCGCCGGCGCGGCGGCGGGACTCTGCTCGAAGGCGAATGGCAGGTCCCGGCCGGCGGCGCGGTA
>JAFUXX010000343.1 GCA_017476965.1 Kiritimatiellia bacterium
CCGGCAGCGGACGCCGAACCCGCGGCGGACGCCGACGCCCCCGCGTTCGACGAGGACGCCCCGGCGGAGGAAGCCGCCGCCGCGTCCGCGGAGCCGGAAAACCCGCTCCTGCCGGAGATCGAAAAGTCCGTCCTCCCGTGGGCGAAGAAGATCCGCGCCGCGTTGCGCGAAGCGGAGGCGATCGTCGAAAAAGACGCCGAAAGGAGCGGTTTCGAGGAACTAAAGCCCGACATGGCGATGCGCAAGCTCGACGCCGGGCTCAAGGAGCGCAAGGACGCGCTCGGCGGCCGCACGGCCGACCTCGAAAGGCTCAAGGCGCTCGTCGACGAAGCGACGAAGGCGCTCGTCGAGCTGCAGAAGGGCGCGGTCCGCGTGGAAAACGCCGCCAAGCCCATTCTCCGCGCCAAGGAGCGCGCGGCAAAGGAGGAAGCCGAGCGCCGCGCCGCGGAAGCAGCCGAAGCCGCGGCCAAGGCCGAGGAGGAGCGCAAGGCCGCCGAGGACCGTGCCGAAATCGGCCAGGTCCAGGAGTACGCGCACCGCCAGTGGCCGCTGCTGACAAGCCACCGGTACGCGGAGTTCCAGGAGCGCGTCCGCCGCCTCGGGCCGGAGCTCAAGACCGACGCGGGCAAGGCCGAGCTCGAATGGACGTGCCGCCGCGCCCAGGCGCTCGACGACCTGCGCAGGTGGGTGATCAAGGACCTCAAGGACAACGGCACGCTCCAGCGCGGCTACCGCCGCAATTTCGACATCACGGGCGTGTCGCCCGACGGCAAGTCGATCCTCCTGCGCGGCGCACCCGAGGTGCCGGTGGACAAGCTCAAGCTCGCCGACTGGGTGACGCTCTACAGGATGCTCCTCGCCGACCGCCCGGCGACGCGCCGCGGCGTGACGACGATCGTGCGCGGCACGCAGCTGCTCAACGCCGCCGTGTACTGCTACGTGTTCGGGCAGGACGAATCCGGCACGCTCGACGAGCGCGCCCTCGAAACGTGCCGCCTCTTCGCCGACAAGGCGCTCCAGCTGCGCTCCGGACTGGAGGAGGACGTGCCGCGCCTCGTCCCGCCGCTCGCCGGGCCCCGCCCGTCCGACGACGAAACGGTCGGCGACTCTTTCGATTGACGCACGCGCGCAGGGCGATGGACCTCGACTTCCTCCGCGAACTCGTCGCGATACCCTCGGAAACGCACGACACGGCCGCCGTGAACCGCGCGACGGCCGCGATGCGCGACCGCCTCTCCGCCGTTCCCGGAATCCGGACCGCGACGGAAAAACTCGGCGACCGCGAAATCCTCTGGGCCTCCACGGCCGACGGCCGCGACCCGGACGCAATGTTCCTCGTCCACCTCGACGTGGTGCCCGCGCCGCCGGAGCTCTACGAAATGCGCCGCGAGGGCGACAGGGTGTTCGGCCGCGGCGTGGTGGACGACAAGGGCAACGCCGTCGTCGTGGCCGAAGTGCTCCGCCGCCTCGCCGGCACCGGCGTTTCGGCCGGAGCGGTGTTCGCCGCGGACGAAGAGACCGGCGGCGAAACTTCCGCCCGCATGGCCGCGCTCGGATACAAGGGCCGCAAGATCGTCGCCGTGATGGACGCCGACCCGTGGACAATCGCCAACGCGCAGAAGGGCACGACGTACCTCACCGTGCGCGCCCGCGGCCGCGGCGGCCACTCCTCGGTGCCGTGGAAGCTCGACAACCCGATCGAAAAGCTCATGGAAGGGTGGTGCAAGGTGCGCGCCGCGTGGCCCGCGCTGCCCGAAGGATCGGAGTGGGGCGACACCGCGACGGTCACGAAAATCTCGGCCGGCGACGTGCCGAACCAGATTCCCGACACGGCGGAGATGACGGTGAACGTGCGCTTCACCGAGCCGGGCGGAGACCAGAAGGCCGCGGAGTTCGTGAGAAAGGTCTCCGGGCTCGAAGCGGAAGTCTCCAGCGCGTCCTTCGGCCCCGTCTTCTGCGACGAAAAGCATCCGACGCTCGCGGCGCTGCGCGACGAAATGGTCCGCGCGTTCGGCCGCGAAATCCCGTTCACGCAGCTCAACGGCGCCACGGACTCCAGGCACTTCGTCGGCTCCGGCGCGCCGATCGCGACGATCGGCGTCGAGGGCGGCGACATGCACTGCAACGGCGAATGGGCGTCCGTGGCGAGCTGCGACGCATACGCCGGCATGCTGGAAGCGTTCTGCAAAAAGCTTTGATCCAAACAACACGACGCAAAACAGGAAACGAAATGAAAAAGTACGTCTGCCCAACCTGCGGTTACGTTTACGACCCGGCGATCGGCGATCCCGACAACGGCATCGCGCCCGGCACGCCTTTCGAGGACCTCCCCGATTCCTGGCAGTGCCCGCTCTGCGCCGTCCCCAAGTCCGAATTCACGGAAGAGTAGCGCGCCGCCCGCGCCCGGCGGAAACGCCGGGAACGGGCCGCGGCCCGCGACGCGACGATGACGCACGGCGAACTTGAAGAGGGCTCGGCCCTCGCGCTCGATTTCGGGAAGCTCGACTCCGTCCGCGGCGTCGTGCCCGTGGCGGTGCAGGACTCCGCTTCGCGCGACGTCATACTCGTCGCGTACACCAACGAGGCCGCGATGCGCGAATCGTTCCGCCGGCGCCGCCTCGTCCTGTGGAGCACGTCGCGCGGCGAACTCTGGGAAAAGGGCGCCACGTCCGGTTGCACGTTCGAGCTCGTCGCGGCGTACGTCAACTGCGAGCAGAACTCGCTCCTGTACGTCGTGCGTCCGCATCCGCCCGGCTCGGCGCACGGCATCTGCCACACGCGCGACTCGTCCGGCGCGTACCGCCCGGGCTGCTTCTACCGGCGCATCGACCTCGACACGCTGGAGCTCCGCAATGAGCGCCCCTAAGCTGCCGCCGCGCCGCCGCGGACGCGTGCTGCCCGACCTGAACGGCAAGAAGGTGCGCTGCCCGTACTGCGGCGGAACTTTCACGTGGCCGCCGGAAGCGCTGCGCTGCCCGGAGTGCGGCAAGACGCTGCGTCCGCCGCCGGACCACGCGCCGCCGGACATGGCCGCGCGCCGCGAAGCGAAGGAGAAAATCGCCGCCG
>JAFUXX010000344.1 GCA_017476965.1 Kiritimatiellia bacterium
TCTCGAGCCAATCACCGCCGGACGCCGCGTCGGGCGCGGCCGCCGGCGCGGAGGACGCAACGGCCGTTCCCTGCCGGCGCGCCGCCATCTCCTGCTGGAGGAGGCCCCACGACTCGGACGCGACCGGCGCGATGATGTAGAACGTCAGGATCATCGCGAGCGCGTTGAGGACCATGTTCGGCGGGATGGACTGGATGCCGAGCGCGTTGCGGATGAGCGACATCACGACGACGATCTTCAGATAGCTCGTCGCGATCATCGCCACGAACGGCAGGAGCGACAGCCCGACGAACAGGATGATCAGCAGAAAGGGATTTGTCTGAAACATGGGGTGAAAGTTGAGAGGTTTGGAAGTTTGGTGGGTGGCAGTTTGGAGGGTTAGAGGGTGGCTTCCACGATGAAGGCGCTCTGCTCGCCGACGCGGTCGAGCCGGCCGGTGGCCACGGTCTTGCCGCTGCGCAGAAGCCGCAGCTGGGCGCCGGGCGGAGCGGTCGGCCGCGCGGGCGGCGTTTCGGTCGCATCAAAGACCGCGCCAAGCGTCAGCGTCAGGTCCTCCGCCGCGCGGACGTGCGCGAGCGCATCGGCCGCGAACGGCTGGACGCCGTTGTCGTCAATGACGAAGCGCCCGTCCACGACGAGGCGCGGCGCCACCGTGCCGATCTCCGGCAGCAGCACCGCATCGCCCGGCGCGAGCGACGCACGGTCGGCGTCGGAAAGCGCGAACGCCGCGTAGTCGACGGCGGCCGTCAGCGCGTGCGAACGGATCGCGTCGTGCGAAAGGTCGAGGTTGCGCAAGACGCCGAACGCCGCGACAACGGTCGCGCTGCGCGTCAGGGAGAAGCAAACGGACTGTCCGTCGTCGTTCCCGCGCAGAGACGCAGAGGCGCAGAGGGCCACGTCTCTTTCGGGGCTTTGCGCGAGACTGGCCAGCCCGACCAGCCGCATCTGCTTGCGGACGGCGTTTTCAAGGAGCTGGAAGAGGAGCCCGCAGTCGCGTTCGACGAGCGCGAGGAGAATCGCTTCCGGCACGTCGGCGCGCGCGTCCCAGATCTTGTCCAGCTCGGGAAAGCGCGGCGAGCGCGCGAGGCGGAGCGTATGCGGCTCGTCGCCGAACGTGACGGCCAGCGCAATCATCTCGGCGGCGGCCGGTTCGACGGTCGCCGGACGGAGCAGGACGGATTCGTCGCCCAAGCGGCACGGCAGCGCAAACGCGGGCGAATCGAGGATCGCGTCCGGCGTCGCCTTCGCGCCAACGGGCAGCGCAGAGAGGATGTCAAGCGGTTTCATTTATTTTGCCTTTCTTCGCAGATGCAATGACGACCGCGACGTGGCGGAACGCCGGCGCGTGTTCGGCCAGCGCGGTTTCGAGTCGCGGCAGGTTTTGCTGGATGACGTGCGCCGCTTCGGCCGTCGCGGGCGCGATCGACACCGTCAGTTCGCCCGCCTTCGCGGACAGGTGCAGCTCGGAGCCGTCCAGCACCGTCGGCTTGAGCGTGATGCGGATTTCGCCGTCGCCGCGCGCCAAGGCCGGCGTGACGGCGATTTCGGCGACGACCGTCTCGACAAGGGCGTTGACCGTCTCGACGGCGCGGGCGACGGCGGCGTTGACCGCCTCGGTGCGCGCCGACTGGGCGGCGGCGACCTTCTGAACGGCGGCCGATTCGGCCGGGATCGTCCGTTCGACCAGCGGCGGCATCACCGGTGCGGCGGCGAGCACCGTCGGCGCATCGGGTTCGTCGACAGGATGTTCCGATCGTGCACGAACCTGTGGCACGACGTTTTTTTCGACCGGCGCTTCAACCGTGCGCGGCTGGGGTGTTGTTTCAACTCCAACGGTTGAAAAAGCTGGCTCCGTTACCACTTCGCCCTCGCGACGCGCGATAAAACCGCTTTCAAGCTGCCGCTCAATCGGCTGTGCAGGAACTTCGGCTTGGACAGGATGGGCAGGATTTTCAACCGTGCGCAAAACATCAATTGACACGCGGCTATCCGGCGCAACGCGTGGAGCGGAACGGTAGTGGAGCTCTTTTTTTAAGCCGTCGGAGTTAACTTCAATCGTCTGCACGGGTACGTCTTCTTTGACAGGATTGACAGGATTTTCAACCGTGCGCGGTGGGGGTGTTGGTTCAACTCCGACGGTTGAAAAAGCTGGCTCCGTCATCCCTTCGCCCTCGCGGTGCGCGACAAAACCGCTTTCAAGCTGCCGCTCAATCGGCTGTGCAGGAACTTCGGTTTGGACAGGATGGGCAGGATTTTCAA
>JAFUXX010000345.1 GCA_017476965.1 Kiritimatiellia bacterium
CCCCCATGCACCGCCCTTGCACCGCCCTTGCAGTCCTGACGGCCGCGCTCCGCCGCGGCCGCACCCGCCTCCTCGTTTTCGCGCTCCTCGTTTTCGCGCTGCCCTCCCTCGCCGAAGTGCGCACCTGGCGCGCGGACATCCTCGACAGCGAGGAAGTCCGCAACGAATACGTCCGGCGCGGCGACGCAGGCGTCACGTTCCGCATCGAGCTCTATGTCCGCAGCCGGCCGTATTGCCCGGAGACCGCGGAGGCCGTCTACCGGACGAACCTGCTCGACCGCACCGAACTGCACGCGCCGTGCACGGTCGCCTCGAACGTCGTCTCGATGGCGTGGACGCCCATGCTCGCGCCCGGGGCCGACGTCGTGCCGATGGTGATACACGTCGACGGCGAGGTCTACCGCGCCCCTGTCATGGTCTACGTCCGCGACTCGCCCGGCGGGGACGGCCCGTGGGAGAAGCCGCTTCTCGACCTTGCCGGCTACCGCGTCGCCAATGCGCCATGGATCGAGACCGAAGCCGATCCGGTCGCGCTCCACCGGCTCGCATCTCCGGCCGAAAAGGCGGAAGTCGCAGTGGACGAACTGGGCGTCGTCAGATCGCTCGTGCGCGCCGGAGCCGGAAACAGCGTCTGCGCGACAATCGGCGGCGACGCGGTGGAATTCGGCGGACCGGTCGACACTGGATTTTCCGGCGTGCAGGTGTTCGTTCCCGGCGCGGCGGCGGGCCGGCGCATGTCCAGAGAAGACGCGGAAGCCGGCTGGCACGTAGTCACGGGCGAGAGCGGAGACCTCTGGAGCGCGGACGACTGGACGTTGCGCCACGGCCCCGGGCATGTCGTCGCAGCCTACGCCATGGCCGGCGAAACCAACCTGGTCGAGATCTGGCGCGCGCCTGGCGACAATCCGGCCGACGGAAGCGCGGCATGGCTCACGACCGCGTGGCAGACCAACGTACTGGCCACCGCAGCCGAACTGCACGCCGCCGGAGACGCCCTTCTCGCGCAGCATCGCACCGAACTGTTGGATGTCGCCGCCGCAATAACGGGCGACCTGGACGAAGCCGCCGCCGCGATCCTGGACGAATTGGACGCGGAGGCCCGCGAGAGGGCAGCCGCCGACGACCGGCTCGCCGCCGACCTCGCCCGCAGGCTGCTGCTCGACGACCCGGACCAGGGCCGCACGCCGGTCCGCATCACCGCCCACACCTCTGGAGACGCCGAGACCGAGCGGCGCGTCTGGATCAACGGCCGGCTGGCCGTCGGCGAGGCCGACACCCTCGACGTAGGCTCGGACTCCGTCGCCGTCGGTGCCCACGTCGCCGCGACCGGCGACCAGTCGTTTGCCGCCGGATGGGGCAACAAAGCCTCGGGCGGGCGGTCCGTAGCCCTCGGCATCCGGACCACGGCCGACTCTCCGCAGGCGATCGCCGCCGGCGCGGACGCCGTCTCGACAAACGCCAACGCCGCCGTCTGGTCCGGCGTCGAGACCGGCGGACCGCAGTTTGGCCCGCCATACGGCTCCCATGGCACGGGCACGTGGTCGATCAACCCGGTTGGCGGCGTTGGCGGCGCGTGGATTGGCGAGCTGCCCCTCGCCGGCCTGCTGCCCGAGTATCTCGTCGCGAACGAGACCGACCGGCGCAGCGCGTACACCGCCGAAAGCCGCGACACCGCGCTGCGAGACGGCAAATTCGTCCTGCTCTACATGGCCGCGCAGCCCAGCGCCGCATGGACGCTCGACCTCACGCTTGCCGACGGCTCCGCCACCGGCGCCAAGCCCGTGCGGTTCTGGGGCACGACCGCCGTCACCACCCAGTACGTCGCCGACTCGATCCTCCCGCTCGTCTATCGCGCCGGCGCATGGTACGTCTCGGACCGCGACGCCAACGACAAC
>JAFUXX010000346.1 GCA_017476965.1 Kiritimatiellia bacterium
ACGACGCCGTGCTGCCGCTCCGCCGCCACTGGTGCCGCGAGGTGCTGCGCGACGACGCGCTCGCGGACCGCGCCGGCGATTTCGCGCGCGAAGCGACGGAGGCGTTCATGGCGTCGGTCCCGGACGTCCGGCGCGTCCTGCGCGAGGACGTCGTGGCCGCGTACGAAGGCGACCCCGCGGCGCGCTCCGAAATGGAAGTCGTGCTCTCGTACCCTGGCTTCCGCGCCATCGCCGCGCACCGCGTCGCGCACCGCCTGCTGGAGCTCGGCGTACCGCTGCTGCCGCGCGTCCTTTCCGAAAGCGCGCACTCGCACACCGGGATCGACATCCATCCCGGCGCGACGATCGGGCCGGGCTTCTTCATCGACCACGGCACCGGCGTCGTGATCGGCGAAACGTGCACGATCGGCCGCCGCGTCAAGCTCTACCAGGGCGTCACGCTCGGCGCGCTTTCGTTCGACAAGGACGAAAACGGCAACCTCGTGAAGGGCGTGAAGCGCCACCCGGACGTGGAGGACAACGTCGTCGTCTACGCCGGCGCGACGATTCTCGGCGGCCGCACGAAAATCGGGCACGATTCCGTGATCGGCGGCAACGTGTGGCTCGTCCACTCCGTGCCGCCGCACAGCAAGGTCCTCAACGCGCAGCCCTCGCCGCGCGTCCGCACGCCCGGCGTGCCGGACGCGGAGGACTTCCTCGAAGGCGGCGGCATCTAGCCGCCCGCCCTAGCGCCCGGCGCGGCCGCCGGAAGAAAGGCGGCGCAGCACGACGAGGCGCTCGACGTGCAGCTGCACCGCCGGAGGCACGAATTTCGACGTGTCGCCGGCGTACGCGGCGATTTCGCGCACGATGGAGGACGACACGTACGAGTGGTCCTCGCGCGGCATCATGAACAGCGTTTCGATGTCCGGCGCGAGCTTGCGGTTGGTGAGCGCCATCTGGAACTCGTACTCGAAGTCGCTGTACGCGCGGAGGCCGCGCAGCACGACGCGGGCGCCGCGCTCGTGGCAGAAATCGACGAGCATCCCGTCCATGCGCTCCACGACTACGTTCGGCAGGTCGCGCACGACCTCGCGCGCCATTTCGATGCGCTCCTCGCAGGGGAACATCGCGCCGAGCTTCGCCGACGTCCCGGCCACGGCGAGGATGACGCGGTCGAACACGCCGCTCGCGCGCTCCAGCAGGTCCAGATGGCCCAGCGTGAGCGGGTCGAAAGTGCCGGGATAGACGATCGTGCTGGAACTTGTTTCGGACATGGCCGCGGAGTCTAGCCGAAACGCCCCCGCCGCGCAAGCGCCGGCGCGTCAGACGACGAGGCCGTCTTTCACGCGTATGGTGCGCCGGCAGTAGTCGCAGACTTCGGCGTCGTGCGTGACGATGACGACGGTGATGCCCTTTTCCTCGTTGAGGCGGCGGAAGAGGGAGAGGATTTCGACCGTGGTGGTGGAGTCGAGGTTGCCGGTGGGTTCGTCCGCGAACAGGACGTCCGGATCGTTGGCGAGCGAGCGGGCGATCGCGACGCGCTGCTGCTGGCCGCCGGAAAGCTGCGCGGGGGTGTGGTCCATGCGCTCGCCGAGGCCGAGAAGCGACAGCAGGCTCTCGGCCCGGCGGATTTCCTCGGCGCGCGGCAGCCGCCGCCCGCGCTTGTATTCGAGCGGCACGAGGACGTTCTGGAGCGCCGACGTGCGGGCGAGGAGGTTGAAACTCTGGAACACCCAGCCGATGCGCGTGGCGCGCAGGTCGGCGCGCTCGTCCGCGGTGAGCCCCGAAACGTCGCGCCCGTCGAAATAGTACTTGCCGCCGGTCGGGGAGTCCAGGAATCCGAGCAGGTTCATCAGCGTCGACTTGCCCGAACCGGACGCGCCCATGAGCGCGACCATTTCGCCCTTCTCGATCCGAAGCGAAACGCCTTTGAGCACGGGCACGTCGATCCCGCCCGGGAGCCGGTACGTCTTGCACAGGTCTATCGTTTCTACGAGCGGCATGGCGGTCGTGGTTTTTTTGTCCGGCAACTGGAATCCTCCGCGCGCGAGGCTAGCCCCAGCCGG
>JAFUXX010000347.1 GCA_017476965.1 Kiritimatiellia bacterium
CTCGGGCTCGCCATCGCCCGCGCCCTCGCCCGCGGCATGGGCGGCGACCTGGCGTACCGCCGCCGCCCCGGCGGCGGCAGCTGCTTCGCGATACGCCTCAAACCCGCAGGAGATTGACATGGCCTACATCCTTTTTGCAGAAGACGACGACACGCTGCGCACCGCGACCGCGCTCGCGCTGCGCAGCGAGGGCTACGAGGTGCGCGCGTGCCGGGACGGCGCGGAAGCGCTCGCCGCTTTCGCCGAGCGCCGCCCGGACCTGCTCCTCCTGGACGTGATGATGCCGAAAAAGAGCGGCTACGACGTCTGCGCCGAAATCCGCCGCCGCGACGACTTCGTGCCGATCCTCTTCCTCACCGCCAAGTCCTCCGACGAAGACCAGATCCTCGCGCTCGGACTCGGGGCGGACGATTTCATCGCCAAGCCCATCGGTCTCGACCTTCTCTTCGCGCGCATCGCCGTCATCCTCAAATGGACGCGGCGGATCCCCGGCGGCGCGGGCGCCGCGGCGGCGGCGGACGGCTTCGCCATCGGCGGCGCGTTCGTCGACGCGAAGCGCTACACGGTCCGCGCGCCGGACGGATCGGTGCAGCCGCTCACGATACGCGAGCTCGGGGTGCTGCGGACCTTCGCGGCGCACCCGGGGGAAGTCCTCTCGCGCGACGCGCTGCTCGACTCCGTCTGGGGCGTGGACTACGTGGCGGAAAGCCGTACGCTCGACCAGCACATCGTCCAGGTCCGGCGCAAACTCGGCGCCGCCGGCGCGCTCGTCGAAACCGTCCGCGGCGCCGGCTACCGCCTGCGGACGTGACGGGCGGCGACCGCTACACGCCCAACGCCGCTTTCCAGTGGGCCGCTTCCGCCGGGGTGGCGGGCTCGCGGCGGGCGAAGGGGGGCGTTTTGCCGAACTTCGCGTACTTTTCGAGGCCGAGCGGGTGGTAGGGGCAGAGCTCGGTGCTCTCGGCGTGGCGGAGCGTGGCGAGGAAGTCGCGGAGCGCGGCGAGATCGGCGTCGGAATCGTTGAGGCCGGGAACGAGCGGCAGACGGATCCAGAGGCGCGCGCCGAGGGAATCGAGGCGGCGGAGGTTGGCGAGGATCGGCTCGTTCGAAACGCCGGTGAGCGCGCAGTGCCGGGCCGGATCGAGGCACTTCAGGTCGTAGAGGAAGAGCAGATCCGCGAGTGGGGCGGCTTCGCCGCTCCCCCTTGCTGCAGGACGGGCGGCGCCCTTTGCGCTCTCTGCGTCCTTTGCGGCTTTGCCGCTCCCCCTCGCGGCAGGACGGGCGGCGGGCTTTGCGATCTCTGCGTCCTTTGCGGCTAAAATCCCTTCGAAGGCGGACCAAGGGGCGAAGCCGGAGGTGTCGATGGCGACGGCGATGCCCTCGGCAAGCGCGGCGGCTCCGAGTGCGGCCGTGAAGGCCGGCTGCGCGAGCGGTTCGCCGCCCGTGATGGTGAGGCCGCCGCCGGTCGGCGCGTAGAAAACCTTGTCGCGCCGCACTTCTTCCATGACGTCTTCGACGGTCATCTCGCGGCCGCAGATCTCGCCGGTCGTGACGGCGCGCTCGGGCCGCGCTTCCTGCGACTCGGGGTTGTGGCACCACGCGCACCGCAGCGGGCAGCCTTTCAGAAACACGCTCGTGCGCAGTCCGGGGCCGTCTTTCGTGACGCCCCGCTTGATGTCGAAAACCAGACCGGTCATGGCTCCACCCGCCGCAACTCGTGCGGGGCGAGGCGGAGGAAAAAGGCTTCTTGCTGTCGTCCGCTTGCTGTCGTGCGACCGCCAACGGCAAACGGAGTGCAACACGGTCGGCACTTCACCGTGCGCTCTTCGTCCGAGAGGTTGGAGACGAGCAGCACGGTCTTGCCGTCCGCCGTGCGCCACCACGTGCCGAAGACGGAGGGCATTTCCCCTTCGAGCGCGGGCGGGAGTTTCATGGTCTTGTCGAAGAGCTGGAAGTTGGGGCGGCGGCTGAGCCACTTCGTCCGGACCGGCGCAACCGGATCGGCGAAGCGCAGCTCGTCGAGGAGCGTGCCGTACGCGAGGGCGTCGAGATTCTTCTGCCGGAAGGCGCAGAGCGCGCGGAGGATGTCGCACTTGGCGGGGTGGTCCATCACCTCCGGCAGGAACCAGCCGAGCGCGTTGCCCCAGAAGAGGTCGTGCGTCTGGAGGGCGCGGAAGGAGGTGTCGTCGTCCGCGACGTTTTCCGGCGAACCGAAGAAGCTCGTGTAGCCCGTATAGACCGCCTTCCAGAACGGGAGGTCCTTCGGCGTGCGGTCGGTAAGCTGCATGTAGCCGTCGATGAAGTCCATGCAGTATTCGCCAGAGCCCTTCGTGACGAGGAACGCGCCCCTGGCGTTGGCGTCGCGGCGGACGGGTTCGAGCATCCGCCGGTAGCCATCGACCCACCAGGCGCCGCCTCCAGTGGGGTGGTTGTGGGCGGGGTCGTGGCATTCGACGGCGTATGCGGAGCCGACCTGGTCGAGGAATAGCGACCCGGCGCCGAGTTCGTCGAGGATTCGGCCAGTGAAGCGCCGCACGACGCGCTGCCACGGCTCGCAGCAGGGGCACATGGCGGCAAGCGGCGGAGTGGCGGGGTGGTAGATTTCCGCCCTTCTGGTGCCGTCGTAGTTGAGGGTGGCGAAGGGACGCGCTACTTCGTAACCTCCTGTCGAAGTGGTCCAGAGGCGGCCGTTGGCGTATGGAAGCATCTCCTGGCCGTCGGCCTTCGCGCGGGAGATCGCTTCGGCCGTACCGGGCTGCGCGGGGAAATACTCGGGGTAGTTTTCGTCGTGGCCGGAATGCTGCCAGAGGTGCCAGTGGATGCCGGTCGGGAAATCCGGGAAAACCTCCTTCACGCGGAGGCGGATTTTCTCGGCCTCGGCGGGATGGGCATGGATGTTGATCCAGAGGGGGATCTGGCAAAGGCGGCGCGGATACGACGGGTTGTCGCGGATCGGGCCCCGCGAGGCCCATTTCTGCTTGAGGGCGAAGGCGCGGTAGCGGCGGGCGGCCTCCCACCAGTCGCCGCGGAGCGGTGCGAGAACGACCGGATACAGCGGACTTGCGGCGCCGTCCTCGATTGGAGTCTCGAAGGAGACGTTCTGCTCGCCTTCGATGCGGAAACTCTTCAGGCGGGCATCGGGATCCTCGGCGGCGACGTAGAGGCCGTTTTCGCCCGCGAAAAAGGCGGAAACCATTGCCGTGAAGGCCGGGTACGGGACGACCTCCGCCTCAGGCCGGGCGCGGCGGCCCTTGTGGAGGCACGCACCGTGATCGCCGGCGGGCAGGAGCGCGTCGCCTTCGCCGTCGCGCAGGACGCGACCGAGGCGCGGAAAGGAGGTTTCGGAGAGGAGCCAGCCCGTCGGGACGAGCGGGAACGAGAGACTCCAAGCCTGCGAACCGTCGGAACGCTTTTCGATCGCGACCTCGGCGCGGACCTCGCCGCCGCCGAGCGGGATGCCGCGCCATCGAAGGACCGTGCGCGTGGCGGAGTCCGCGCGGGAAAACGACGATGCGTCTCCCGCGCGGAGGCCGGCCTGGCGCGTCACGTCGCCGGCGGCGGAAAACACCGCAGTCCAGAGGTCGCCGCCGCCCGTGGCGAAGACGGCGTCGCCGACGCGGATTCCGGCGAGTTCGTTGCGTTCCGTGAACGAGGCTTCGAGTTTCATTTGCGCGCCGTATTCTACGCTTTTGCCTTCTCGGCTTCCATGAGCTTGACGAGATTGAAAAGCATGCGCGGGTAGTGGAAGGCGCCGGCCCAGCGCGTGCCCTTGAGCGTGGAGGAGGGAGTGCCGTCGCGGCGCAGGTACTTGATGATTTCGCCGTGCTCGGGATCCGGGAAGTGGTCGAAGAACCACTTTTCGATCTTGCGGAACCAGTCGAGCCACTTTTTGGTCGTGCGTGAGGGTCCATGCGAGGAACGTCGCGTAGATCGCTTCGTTCTGCGGCCACCAGAGCTTGAGCTCGTGCTCGTACTGGTCGGGCTCGTGGCCGGAAGCCTCGTCGACGTTGCGGAAGTAGATGATGCCGCCGCCGCCCTGCACTTCGTCCCAGCCCCAGTCGAGCGACCAGCCGAGAACGGCGAGCGCCTTTTCGAGCAGCGCCTCGTCCTTCTGGAACGCGGCCTCGGTCATCGTGAACCAGGAGGTTTCGATCGAGTGGCCGGGGTTGATGGTGCGGCCCTCCGGGGTCTCGCACGGCGTGCCGTCTGCGTTCACGATCTCGCGAAGCGCCTTCTTGTCGTAGTCGAGGAAATCGCCGAAGACTTCGCCGAGGCAGGTCTTGATCGTGCGGTCGTAGAGCGAGGTGTCGCCGCCGAGATCGCGCATCATGATCGACGTGCAGGAGATGATCATCGGGATGTTGTGGGCCCTGACCTTGCGCGCCGGGTAGAACTTCGGCGGCAGCAGCTCGGGGTTGTAGTAGTACATCATGATCGTCTTGTAGAGGCGCTCGGCCTTCGCCTTCCACTCGGGGTTTCCCGTGGCCTTGAAGAGCTCGATGCAGGCCATCACGGTGTAGTGCTCCGTCACCACGTAGCGGCGCTTGCGCACGGGCCGGCCGTCCTCGGTAACGTCGTAGAACGTGCGGCCGTCGCGTTCGTCGAAGCAATGGTCCTCGATGAACCTCATGCCCTGGAGGGCGAGGTCGAGCCACTCCCGGCGCTTCCCGAGCTCGTTGTAGGCGCGCGCGAAAAGCAGCACCATGCGGCCCTGCTGGCGGACGTTCTTGTCGGTGAACAGCACCTTGCCGTCGCGGCCGAGGTAGTTGTAGAAGCCGCCGTGCTTCGCGTCCGGCGAGTGCTTCTGCCAGAAGGGCAGGACGTCGTCGAGGAGGAGCGAGCGGTATTTGTCGATGCGGGACTGGAGTTCTGTTTTATCCATGTTTTGGTTCCTTGACTAAAAATTCTGGCATCTTGACGGTCGGATATCTACATGAATGCGAAAAATATTCCACCAATTTTGCGAACATGCCCGAAGTGTGCTATGATTTGAAGGGTCACGGTTTTTTCCGTCAAGCATGGACACTGTTCTCTTCTTTCACACTTCACAGCGCGAGGCCTGGCGGCGCGAGCTCGCGGGGGCGTATCGCTTCGCACGAGCCCGGCGCTGGCGCGTCCAGGTGGTGGAGCCGCCGATGGCGGGGCGGATTCCGGAAGTGAAGCGGCTTGTCGCATTCTGGAAGCCGCTCGGCTGCATCGCCGAATGTTCAGGGCGCGGCGGCGAACTTTTTTCTCCAAAACTCTTTCGCGGATTGCCCGCGGTTTACTTGGGGAGCGATCCCGCCGCGTTGCCGAAGAGCGCATCGTATGTCGCGCCTCCTGCCAAAGGGGTGGGCGAAGCCGCCGCGCGGGAGTTCCTGACGTGCGGGCTTGCATCGTTCGGATACGTGGCCACAGGCGGAAACTTCTTCTGGAGCCTCGACAGGGAGCGCGACTTCGCCGGCGCCCTCCGGTTCCACGGCTTTGCGTGCCAGGTATTCGGTCGCGATGGCGGGGTAGGGGACGACGCCCGCGCCGCGGCGCTTGCCGTCTGGCTCGGCAAACTGCCCAAGCCGTGCGGCATATTCGCCGAAAACGACAACGCTGCGGCCGAGACGATAGATGTCGCGCGCCGCATCGGCTTCTCAGTCCCGTCGGATATCTCCGTAATCGGGGTTGACAACGATACCGAGCTGTGCGGAAACGCCATGCCGGAACTGACCAGCGTAGCACTTGATTTCGAATGGGCCGGATACCGCGCTTCCGAAATTCTCGATGCGCTGGTGCGAAAACCCGATGCACCAGCAATGCGCGAAGTGTACCCGGTCATAGGCGTCGCCCGCCGAGGATCCACCCCGGCCGGCTTCGGAGCGCCGCCGCGAGTCCTGCGGGCGCTGGAATTCATACGCGGCAATGCGCTTCTCGGCATCAACGCCGGCGACGTGGTTTCGCGAATGCCATGTTCGCGCCGCTACGCCGAAATCGAATTCAGGAAGGTGATCGGGCATTCCATCCTCGAGGAAATATTGCGAGTCCGCTTCGAGAATGTCGAACTGATGCTGCGCGACCGCTACCGCACCATCGGCGCGATCGCGTCTCTTTGCGGGTGGAGGAACGAAAACGCGCTGCGGGCGGCATTCCGCAAAAGATACGGCATGTCGATGCGTGACTGGCGCCGCGCCGCGCTGGCGGAGAGCAACCGATGAAGAACGCGGGCTTCTTCGCGCTCTTCAACCGCGACCCGCTCGGTCGCCCGTAAGCCTCCCGCGGCGGGGGGCCGCGGGCGGCCCGCCGGGCCTCGCAATCCCCGTCGGCCGGGCGGCGTTCCGTTTGTCTTTCCCATAGAAATATATAGAATTGGGCCCGTTTCAACCGCCATTCCACGCGCACATGAAATCATCCGTTCCTTTGCTTTCCGTCCTCGCGCTCGCGATCGCGCGCGCAGCGTTGGCGCAAAGCGCCGCCGTGAACCCGTTCACCTACCTCGGGCGCGTGACGGACGCCTCGCACATGGCGTTCGACGCGGACCGCGTCGCGACGCTCTCGGCCTACGACGGGGCGGGCAAGCTCCTCGCGCGGTCTGAGACCTTCTACCGCGCGGATTCCCGCCGCAACTACACGCTCCGCATCCCGCTCGCGGACGGCGACGCGGCCGGCTACTCCCGCACGGGCGCGATCCTTTCGATCGCCGTGGACGACGGCGCGAAGGTCTGGTCGGGCGTCGTCGTGGACGCCGGCCGCGCGGAAGGCACGGCGGTTGGCGAGCCCGGCGGCGTGCGCGAGGTGGACATCGTGCTCGGCGAGGACGCCGACGGCGACGGCATCGACGACGCGCTTTACCGCCGGCTCAAGGACGAATGGGAGGACTCCGAATGGTGGGACCCGGAAAAGGGCTTCGACCCGAACGCCGATTACGACGGCGACGGCGTGTCCACGATCGGCGAGGCGCTCTCCGGCACCGATCCCTTCGACGCCGCGGCCTCGCTGCGCATCACCGCTTTCGAGCTCGACGCCGGCGAAGCCGAAGCGCTGCACCTCGTTTCGTTCCCGACGGCGCCAGGCCGCGCCTACTGCGTCGAGACTTCGGATTCGCCGACCGGGACGTGGTCGCGCGCGGCGGTCTTCCTCGCCCCGTCCGCCGACGCGCCGGTGAATTACCTCTCCACCCCGAGCACCCCGGGCGCCGCCCCCGCCACGGTCTATCTGCTTCCCGCCGACGACCGCGACGCCGCCTTCTTCCGGGTGAAGGCAGAATGAACTGAAGCACTTTCCTGCACATGAAAAACATTTTTCGACATTCGACGTCCGGCATCCGACAGCCGGTTTGCGGGGCGCGCTGTTTGGCAGACGGCATCCGGCTGCCGGCGCTCGCCATGGCGGCGGCGCTGCTCGCCTGCGCCGCGCCACGCGCGGGTGCGCAATGCGCCGCGCAGGCGATTGCGCTCAAGCCCGGATGGAACGCCGTTTACGTCGAGGTTTCGCCAGAGGCCCCGGCGGACGGAATCTTCGCGGACTGGCCGGTCGATTCGGTCGGCGTCTACGATCCGGCGGCGTTCCTCGCCACGCGCCAGTTCTCGGCCGCGGGCGGCACGGAGGGTCTCGCGAACCCGCCGATCTTCATGTGGAACCGCGCCTACCGCGAGGCGAGCGCCGTGGAGCGCATCCCGGCTGGCGTGGTCTGCATCTGCTTCAACACGAACCTCACGGCGTCCGGGACTTACGCGACGACGCTCGTCGGCGTCCCCGCCGCGCCGCGCACGACTTGGCACCGCAGCGAGGGCGGCGAGGTGCTCAACTACTTCGGCGTGTCGCTGCCGCAAGGAGCGTCGGTCGCGGCGGCCGACTACCTGGCCGGCTTCGACGACCTGGCGGGCGGGCCTGTCCAGCGCATCGGCGGCAAGAACCGCGGGACGGATCCGACGCGGCTGACGCTCTACGACGGCGCGACGGTCTCGGACGGCGACGTGCTGCTCGTCGGTGCGACAGCGCAGTCGGACTGGTCCGGCGCGCTCTTCGTCTCCCCGATGCTCGGCCTCGA
>JAFUXX010000348.1 GCA_017476965.1 Kiritimatiellia bacterium
CGCCGGCGCCGCGCTGCTCGACCCCGCCGGCGACCTCGAACCCGGCGCGGTTTTCGCGCCGCCGGAAGGCGACGTGCAGACCGGCATGGTCGCCACCAACGCCGTCGCGCCCGGCACGGCCAACGTTTCCGCCGGCACGAGCGTGTTCGCCGTCGCGATCATGGAAAAGCCGCTCTCGCGGCCGCACCCGGAGATCGACGTCGTGGCGTCGCCAACCGGCGCCCCCGCCGCGATGAGCCACGGCAACACCTGCACGAGCGACATCAACGCGTGGGTCTCCGTCCTCGGCGGCGACTACGAAGCGCTCTTCCGCGAAGCGGCGAAGGGCGCGCCGGACTGCGGCGGCGTGGTGACGGTTCCGTTCGTTTCCGGCGAGCACGTGCTCGGCCTCGACGAAGGCAGGCCGCTCGTCATCCGCCGGCCGGATGCCGATTTCACGCTCGCCAACTTCATGCGCGCCAACGTGTGCTCCGCTTTCGCCGTCGCGCGCATCGGCCTCGACGTCCTCTTCGCGGAGGGCGTGCGCCTCGCTTCGGTCACCGGCCACGGCGGCATCTTCAAGACGCCCGGCGTGGCGCAGCAGATCCTCGCGGACGCCATCGGCGCGCCCGTGAAATGCCTCGAAACGGCCGGCGAGGGCGGCGCGTGGGGCATGGCGCTCCTGGCCGCGTACGCGCTGCGGCGCGCGGAGTCCGGCGACGGCGCGGGCCGGCTCGAAGAGTTCCTCGACCGCGACGTGTTCGCCTCGGCGCGCAGCACCGTCCTCGCCCCGACGGAGGAAGGCATGCGCGGGTACGCGCGCTACCTCGAATCGTTCCGCAAGGCCATCGCGGCCGAACGGGCGGCTCTGGCTCTCTGATGCTGGACGCGATCCACGTCGACCTCAACGGCCCGGCGCAGAAACCCGAAACGGTTTCCGCGCTGCTCCGCGCCGCGGCCGGCACCGCCGCGCTGTACGGGCGCGAAAACGCCCCGGCCTCCGCGGCGCGCATGGCCCGGATCGTCCGGGATCCGCTGCGCCCGCGCGGGACGCCCCTGCACGTCGTGCTGGTGCGTCCCGAAATCCCGCACAACACCGGCGCCGTGGGGCGGCTCTGCGTCGGGCTCGGCTGCGACCTGGCGCTCGTCCGCCCGATCGGGTTCGCGCTGTCGGACTACTACGTCCGCCGCGCCGGGCTCGACTACTGGCCGCACCTGCGGCTCGCGATCCACGACAGCTGGGACGACTTCCTCGGGCGGGCCAAGCCCGGGCGGATGCATTTCCTCTCGACGAAGGGCGGACGTTCGCTCTACGACACCGCCTTCGAGCCCGGCGACACCCTGGTGTTCGGGAGCGAGAGCGCCGGGCTGCCGGAGTCCTTCTACGAACGCTACCGCGACGCGCTCGTCCGCATCCCGATGCCTGGCGAACACGCCCGCAGCCTCAACCTCGCAAACGCAGTATCCGTCGCGGTCTACGAAGCGTACAGGCAGCTGCTCGCCCGCGGCGCCGCGCCGGGGCCGTGACGGGCAGCCGCGCGCAAACAGGAACAAGCACGGACATGGACGCCCCCAAAACGCAGACCGCAGCCGGCGGCGCGACCGCGAAGAAGCGCGAATCTTCAGCGCTCCTCTTCGCCGTGCTGGCCGCTTGCGCCGCCGCGCTCGCCTTCACCGTGCGGCCGTGGAGCATCTGGATGGACGAGGCGATGACGTTCGACGTCGTGGCCCGGCCGTGGCGCGAAGCGTTCGCGACGGTGTTCGGCAAAGGCAACGGCGTGAGCGCCATGCCGCTCTACTTCGCGCTCGAAATCGCGTGGTGCCGGATCGCCGGATTCGGCGAATACGCGATGCGGAGCCTGAACTTTTTCTTCGCCGCGGCGGCGCTCGCAGGAGCCTTCCGCCTCGCGAAAGCGCTCCGCCTGCCGGCATGGACGCTGCCGCTGCTGCTGCTCAACTCCGTCTTCGCGTTCTACATGGACGACGCCCGCCCCTACGCGGCGGTCTACGCCTGCGGGACGTGGTGCTACCTGTACCTGCTGCGCCACCCGGACGGCATGACGCGGCGGGACGGCGCATGGTTCCTCTTCTTCTTCTGGATCGGCTGCGCGCTGCACATGATGTTCGCGTTCATGGCGCTGCCGTACGCGATGCGCCTGCCGTGGCGGCGCGACGGCGCGGCCGGAGTGGTCAAGGCGCAGCTGCCGGCCGTCCTCGCCGCCGCGCCGTTTTTCGCCGCGCTGGGGGTCTACTACCTCGGGTTCGCGTTCTCTTCCACCGAAGCGCACGAAACCGGCACCCGCCCCGTCGCGGGCGCGCTGCAGATCGCGTACTGCTTCGCCAACCTCGGCGGCCTCGGATGGCCGC
>JAFUXX010000349.1 GCA_017476965.1 Kiritimatiellia bacterium
CCTGGTGGTGCGCCACCCCGGCGCGCGCGCGCCCGCCGTGCGCGGCGTGTCGTTCAAAATCGCGCCCGGCGAATGCGTCGGGCTCGTCGGCGGCAGCGGATGCGGCAAGAGCACGCTTTCGCGCGCGATCGTCGGCCTGGCCCCGCCGGAATCCGGTTCGGTGTTTTGGCGCGGGCGCGACGTGGCGTCGCTCGGCCGCACGGAGGCGAAAAGCTTCCGCGCGGCCGTGCAGATGGTTTTCCAGGACGCCTCCGGGGCGCTCGACCCGCGGATGCGCGTCGGCACCGCGATCGAGGAGCCGCTGCTCGTCCACTGGCGCGCGAAGTTTCCGACGCGCGCCTCGCGCAAGGCCCGCGTTTCCGAACTGCTGGAGCGCGTGGAGCTCGACCCCTCGCTCGCTTCGCGCTGGCCCCACGAACTCAGCGGCGGGCAGCGCCAGCGCGTCGGCATCGCCCGGGCGCTCGCGGCCGAACCTGAGGTCGTGCTGGCGGACGAACCCGTCTCGGCTCTCGACGTCGCGGTCCAGGCGCAGCTGCTGCGCTCCATCGCGGCGCTGCTGCGCGGCTCGGGACTCGCGATGCTGTTCGTCTCGCACGACCTCGCCGTGGTCCGGTGCCTTTGCAGCCGCGTGCTCGTGATGGAAAACGGCAGGATCGCCGAAGAAGGAAGCGCGGCGGAGGTTTTCGCCTCGCCGCGCTCCGCCGCGGCGCGCGACCTTCTCGCCGCGGTGCCGCGATTGTAGCAGCGCTCCCGTTCAGCGCACCGGCTCCACGGCCACCGTCGAAGAGGCGGCGCCGCGCGACGGCAGCTCGATCGCGAGCAGCTCCGGGTAGTCCTCCGGCGCGAACTCCGCCGGGCCGGCGCAGCCGACGTCCGTGACGCGGAGCGCGACGCCCGGCGCGGGATCGATTTCAACGGTGCGGCGGAACCGCAGTCCGAAGCGGGAATCTTCGACCTGCGGCAAGTCCCGCGGGGCGATCGAAACGCGCCACCCTTCGGGCAGCGAGACTTCGACGACCAGGCTCTCGCGCTTCGTGCCCGCCCGCCGCATCGGGAAATGGCGCGGAGCCGTCTGCGGCCGGAAAGCCCAGAGCGGCGCGGTGAACACGAGCGCGTCGCCGCGCCTGACCGCCAGATCGGGCACGTCGGCCTCGAACGACATTTCGCACGGCCCTTCCGGCGGGAACGACGTTTCCACGGGGCCGGCGAGCCGGGCGGACTGCGTCACGGCCGCGACGATCTTCTGCTCCTCGCGGCGGCGCTCCTCCGGGAGCATCTGCGAGTAGCGGCGGCGGAAGCCGTCGGCCTCCGCGCCGCGGTAGCGGTGCTTGACCGACATGTGCGCGGAGCCGTCCTCGGCCAGCGCGATCGAAACGCGGTGTTCGGAGGCGGTGACGCCTTCGTCGCCGGGTTCCATGGACGGCGGGGACGGCGGCGCCACGAACTTCGCTCCGTACGGGGAAACCGTCGCGTACGCGCGGTCGCGGTTGGCGTCGAACGGCAGCGGGGCGTAGCGCGACGCGCCGTCGAGGAAGTACTCCCTGCCGCCGTCGTCCGGATCGCAGAACGCGAACGTGACGGAATCGATGGTCCCCGGTCCGATCGGCCTTGCGAGCGGGTCTTCGCGGCCGGGGACGTCCCAGACCGGCGAACGGAACCTGAACTCCGGGAAAAGCCCCAGCGCGCGGGCCATCGCGAGCCGCAGGATCTGCCTGTCGGCGGAGTGGCCGTAGCGGACGGCGAGGGTGTCGTCCGCGTGCGAGAGGCCGGCGAGCGGAAGCGACGTCCACGACGGCCCCGCGCCGCGCAGGTGCAGGTCCGTCCAGTCGCGCACGGCGCGGATTTTGTCCGCGAGCGGGGCGTCGGCCGGGACGAGCGAACGGGCGAGCGCGGCGGCGTTCGTCTCGACCGCCGGATCGGAGCGGTCGAGCATCGCGAACATCACGGCTTCGGCCCTGTCGCGCACGGTGCTGTCGGTCGCGGAGAGCATCGGGAAAATCCTGTTGCCGCCCGGGGCGTCGGCTTCGGCGGCGATCGCGGAGCCCGGGCCGCGGCCGCGGAGCCGCCAGATGTCGGCCTCTTCCGTTTCGGTCTTTTCCACGTCCTCCGCGGCGCAACCGGGGACGAGCCCGGGCCACAACGGCGGAATGAGGGAGAACTTGTCGCGGAGCTCCTTCGGCCCGCGGATTTCGACCGTCTCTTCGCCGAACGACCGGAACGACCCGAACGTGTGGAAGATCGAGAAGAAATCGAGCCCCGAATGCCGGTACCGCACGGTCTTGCAGAGCACCGCGCCGGGCTCGACCTTGGGGAACGAAATGGTCTTGATCTTGCCGGCCGGGTACCGCGGAGCGTCAGCGACCCAGGACTGGTCGCCGTCGAACACGTCGAAATCCGGGTTGACCGGAGTCTCGGTCCCGTCCGGCGAAACCGTGTGCGCGTCGAGCAGTTCCACCTCGCAAGTCGCGGGCTGCCAGGAAATGGTGTCGTCGGAGTTTTTGCGCTGCCCGGCGTAGGTCAGGATCTTCTTGCGCGTTTCCTGCGTCACGGTCCAGCTTTCCGGGTAGTCCGAGAGGTCCACCACGGAGCGCGAAAACTCCTGGTACACGTCGTCCTCCGGCTCGGGAAGGACCGCGCGGGAAAGCACGTCGCGGATCGCGGCGGCGTCCGCGCCGCGGGCTGCCTGCTCCGCGTTTCCGGGGAGCCGGAAGAAGAGCGGCGCGCGGTCGGAGCGCTCCTCCGCCTCGCGCGAGGCGCGCAGCGCGGCGTACTCGTCCGGCGCGAAGCGCGACCGCATGAGCGTCAGCGAACGCTTGAGCGTCGCGCCTTCGAGCGAATCCTCGTAGCGGAGGCCGTCCGAGACGAACGACGTCGGATCGAACGGTTCCGGCTCGGCCCCTTCGAACCGGATCGTCTCCTCGAATCCGCAGGTGTACTCCGTCTCCATCGGGAAGCGGCGCTTTTCGAGGCCGAGGTTGCCGACGACGTGCGAAGCGACGGCGAGCCGCTCGCAGAAGCGCGGCGGCGAAAACGCGGCGACGGAGCCGGCGCCTTCCTCCGCGCCGCCGGGAACGGCGGAAGGCGCGAGCGCGAACGGGATTTCGCACGCGATCCGCAGCCGCAGCGGCGAAAGGTCGGTGCGCAGCGCGCCGTGTTCGGGCGAAACGGACCACGACGTGAGCGCCGCGCCGGACGTGGTGCCGGAGAGCAAGCGCTGGCAGAAGAGGCGGATGCCGTCGCTCGTCATCGACGCGAAGTACTGCCTGTAGGCGGCGTCGTTTATGCCGCGGAACACGATTTCGGATTCGCAGAACGCGGTGCCCGCGGCGTCGAAGCGGACGGTCGTTTCGCCGGATGCGGTGTTTTCCGCCGCCGGGAGCGCGGGCGTTTCGCGGATCGTCTCTCCTTCGTTGCGCGCGACGAGGTAGCTCTTTTCGCGCAGGTACTCCGGCAGCAGCGAACGCGTCGTCTCGCTCGTCGGATCCATCAGCACGTACGGATCCGCGGGGTCGCCGGAATCCACGGCGACGATCGCGTGGTTGAAGTACGGCTGCGGCACGTCGGGGTCCTTGCGCGGGCCGGCGTGCACGAGCGTCGGCCAGGCGTCCACGCCGGCCATGCGCAGCAGCGCGGCGAGGAGCGCGGCCTTGTCGCGGCACACGCCGTAGCGGTTCCCGAACGTGAGCGAAACGTCGTGCGGCTCGTACCCCGGGGCCTCGCTTTCGGCCATCGCGCCCATGTAGCGGACGTCGCGCGACACGAAATCGAAGAGCGTGCGGATCGTGGCGTCGCGGTCGCCGGCGGCGCCCGCCGCCGCGAGGCGTTCGGAAACGAACGCCGCCATGGCGTCGTTGGTCTGAGCGAGATGCGGCGCGCACAGGCGCGCGTACCAGCGGGAGAGCGATTCCCAGTCCGGGGCGGTGGAGAGGATGAGGCGCGCGGTGCAGTCGTACGCCGGCGGCATGTCCGGCTCCGGGAAGTAGCGGGGCACGTCTTCCGCGGTCCACGTTTCCGCCACGGTGCCGGCGGCGGAGTTGGTGACCGCGAGATGGCGGAGCGCCACCGGCCCCGCGTCGCGGAACGCGCGGCTGCGCAGCGGAAGCGATTCCGGGCCTTCGATCCGGACGCCCTGCCACAGCACGGGACCGGACTGCTCGAAGACGAGGTAGTCCGCGTACACGCCTTCCACGCGCGGCTTGCGGATCGTGCGCCGCACCTTCGTTTCCACCGCGTCGCCTACGGCGAGCCCGGGGAACGCGAGGGTGAACGTCTTGTCGTTCGGGTCGTGGATGTTGTCGGAAAGCGAACTCGTGTCCACCGCCTCGGCGAGGTTTTCCGAGAGGTCGATGTCGCGCGCGGTGCCGTCGGGCGAAAAGACGCGCGCCACGAGCACCGTCATGGAGCCGTAGAAGTCGTTGTTCCAGAGCGACTGGGACTTGGAGGACTCCAGACCGCGCTCCGTGAGAATCTTGTCGACGCTCGTCCACTCGGTCTCGTACGTGCCGTCCTCGTTGTACGTCGTGCTCTCCCACTGGAACACGGCGACGGTGTCGGCGTCCGGGAAGCGCTCGGCCGTCACGTCGCCGAGCGTCGCCATCGCGCGGGCGTAGCGCGGCGCGGGGTCGAAATCCGCGGGATCCGGCGACGCGGCGGCCTGCCGCCCCGCCA
>JAFUXX010000350.1 GCA_017476965.1 Kiritimatiellia bacterium
CCGCCGAGCAGAGCAGCATCCCCGCGCCCATCGCGCCGAGCGCCACGCCGAGCGTGCGGCGGTTGCCCCATTTCGCGGCGGCGAACCCCGCCCCGGCCATCGCGGCGCACATGGCCAGGCTGCGCACGATCTGGAACGCCCCGCCGGAAGCCATGCCGCCGTCCGGGAGCGGGAAACGCAGCGCCACCGCCATGTCCACCAGCACCACCGGAATGGCGAGCGAAGCGCCGGCGTACGACGCGAAAGAGAAGAAAGCCGCGAAATCGAAGCGCCCGAACTTCATCGGCGCCGAAAGTCTGCCGCCCATTTGTCTGGAAAAACCTTGATGCCCGTCTTCAAAGAAGCCGCGGGGCTCAGCGCCCCGCGGCCGTGCAAAAGCCGGTCGGAACCGCCCGGCCTATGCCTTGGCCTCGACCTTGGCCTTGAACATCGCGTAGAAGTCGTCGAAGGGCATCGCGCCCTTGTCGCCTTCGTCGCGGGTGCGCACCGCCACCGTGCCGGCCTCGGCCTCCTTGCGGCCGAGCACGAGCATGAACGGCACCTTTTCGGCCTGCGCGCGGCGGATCTTGGCGCCGAGCTTGTCCGCCTTTTCGTCGATGTCGACGCGGACGCCGAGATCGACGAGCTTCGCGACGAGGGCGCGGGCGGCGTCGAGCTGCGCGTCGGCGATCGGGATCACGCGCACCTGCTCCGGCGCGAGCCAGACGGGGAACGCGCCGGCGTACTGCTCGATGAGGATGCCGAGGAAGCGCTCCAGCGAGCCGAGCACGGCGCGGTGCAGCATCACCGGGTGGTGCGGCTTGTTGTCCGGCCCGATGTATTCGGCGTTGAGGCGCTCCGCGCTCGGCAGCTGGTAGTCGAGCTGGATCGTGCCGCACTGCCACGGGCGGCCGAGGGCGTCCACGAGCGTGAACTCCAGCTTGGGCCCGTAGAACGCGCCCTCGCCTGGCTGGATTTCGTATTCCATGCCGGAAGCCTTGCACGCCGCCGCGAGCGCGGCCTCGGCGTGCTGCCAGGTCTTTTCGTCGCCGACGTGGTCGTCCGGCATCGTCGAGAGCTTCACGGTGAGGTTCTTGTCGAACCCGAAGTCCTTGTAGACGTCCTTCAGCAGGCGGCAGAACTTCGCGACCTCCGCCTCGATCTGCTCCTCGGTGCAGAGGATGTGGGCGTCGTCCTGCACGAAGCCGCGCACGCGCATGATGCCGTGCAGCGTGCCGCTCGGCTCGTTGCGGGCGCAGTGGCCGAACTCCGCGAGGCGCAGCGGCAGGTCCTTGTAGGAGCGCAGGCGGCTGTTGAAGATTTCGAGCGCGCCGGGGCAGTTCATGGGCTTCACGGCGAAGACGCGCTTCTCGCTCTCCGTCACGAACATGTTTTTCTGGTAGTGGCCCCAATGTCCGCTGCGCTCCCAGAGGCTGCGCGGCATGATCGCCGGCGTGTTCACCTCCTGGTACCCGTCCTTGCGGATCTTGTCGCGCATGTACTCCTGCAGCGCCGTGTAGACCGCCCACCCCTTCGGGTGCCAGAAGATCTGGCCGGGGTCCTCGGGATCGAGATGGAAGAGGTCGAGCTCCACGCCGAGGCGGCGGTGGTCGCGCTTCTTCGCCTCCTCGATGCGGGCGAGCGCCGCATCGAGGTCCTCGCGGCTTTCCGCGGCCATCCCGTAGAGGCGCTGCATCATCGGGTTCGTCTCGACGCCGCGGTAGTACGAACCGGCGACGGACGTGATCTTGAACGCCTTGACGCACCCGGTCGAAGGCACGTGCGGACCGCGGCACAGGTCCCAGTAGTCGCCGCACTTGTAGAAGGAAATCGCCTCGCCGTCGGGGATGTCCGCCAGGCGCTCGACCTTGTACTTCTGGCCGCGGCCTTCGAGAAACGCCTTCGCCTCGTCGCGCGACATTTCGATGCGCTCGAACGGGTAGTCCGCGGCGGCGATTTCCGCCATTTTCTTCTCGATCGCCGCGAAATCCTCTTCGCCGAGGCGGTGCGGCAGGTCGAAGTCGTAGTAGAAACCGTCGTCGGTCGCGGGCCCGATGTCGAACTTGACGTCGGGGAACAGCTCGCCGACGGCGTATGCCATGACGTGCGCCGTGCTGTGGCGCAGGGTCTTGATGTCCATTTTCGCTTGTTTCGCGCGGGTTGCCCGGCGGTTCTTCCGGACGATTGGAAGGCGCCGGCGCGCGTCGCGGGAAGTAAACCTCAACCGCCCCGCCAAGTCAAGCCTCCGCGCCCCGCGCCGAAATTCCGGTTGAACGCCCGCTTGCGTTGGGATATAATGCCCGGCACCGCAAGACAACTTCCCGTTTCCGTTCATTCGACAGTCATCGAAGGCACACTGGCAACCAAGTAGACCGACCTACAACGACCATCGCTTTCTGCAGAAGCGTCGCAGCCCCGAAACCTGAGAAATTTCACCGCTTGGCGACACGATGCAAGAAGGAACGCGTGTAAAAAACGCGCGAGCCTCTTTCCGTGTTCAAGCTGGGCATTCTCAGGGCCCCGGGGCAAGACAACGGAAGGGGGCCGCATACTCCCCCGCCCCTGCACGAGCCGGTTCCCGCCGCCATGCACACGCCCGCCCAGCCCCAAGCCCCCTCCGGCCCCGCCGCCCCGGCCC
>JAFUXX010000351.1 GCA_017476965.1 Kiritimatiellia bacterium
GAAGATGCCATCTTCGACGAGACCTGGTCCGAGCGCGGTACCATCCGTGTCATCGAGGCCACCATGTTCGACGCCGACGGTGATCCCATCGAGGTCGACCATGATAATCACCCCGGCCAGACCACCGGTTACTATCCTATCGCGCTGCCCGCCATGGAGCGCAACAAGACCTACACCATCGACGAGGTGCGTATCACCCGTCTCCCCGGTACGGATCCTTACAAGCCGATCGAGACCGGTGAGTCCCAGGTGACCATCACCGTCCATGAGTGGGAAGTGGGTCTTGAACTTGGAACGGTCAATATCTAGTCTGCATTCTTTTTTCAATAACCTAAAAAACAACATCAAACAATGAAGCGTTCAGTACTTCTTACTTTCGGGGCTGCGGCCCTTCTCTCTCTTGCCGCATGTAACAAGGATGCCGCCCGCAGCGATGTCGCCGGTGTTCCGGAGGGTTCTCCCCTGCGTCTTGTCGTCGGTGTCGAGGGCTCCATGGGAACCCGTGCTACCGGCATCACCTCCAACGATGAGAGCACCGAGGCCAAGGTCAACAGCCTGCAGGTCCTTGTGTTCAATGGTGACAATCTTGACGGTTACGGCTCTTCCGTGGGCAGCAAGATCGCTACGGTCTCCTGCACCAGCGGTTCCCGTGATATCTATGCCGTCGTGAATGCCCCGTCCCTCGCGAGCATCACCACCAAGACCGCCCTCCTGGCGACCGTTTCTGAACTCGCCAACGAGGTTTCCAACTTCCAGATGATCGGCCACAAGACCGAGACCCTGCAGGTCGACGGTAATGTCGAGATCGGTGTAGACCGCCTCGCCGCCCGCGTCGTGGAGCGCCACGTTGAAGAGGCCGTCGTCGTCGAGCAGCACCGGGTACGCGCGCGTCCAGAGCGCGCGGCCGCCCGCGGCGGCGTCGTAGAGGCGGAACTCGATCGTGTGGCGCTTCTCCGCGAGCGCCTGGCCCTGCGCGCCGCGCAGCGCGCCCTGGTAGACGAACCCCGCCACGGCCGGCTCCGGATCCGAGGGAACTTCGGACGAGGCGAACCGCTGGAGCATCGCCTTGCCGCCCGAAACGACCCATTCCTCGCCGAGGGCGGCGACAAGCTCCCCGGCGGACATCGACGAGGCGTCCGTGCCCTGCGCCGTGCCGAAGGCCCGCGTACGGTATGCCTTGTCTGTTCGGAGATGCGAGGATTCGTAGGAATAGCCGAAGGTGTAGGATCCTTCCGGGGACATCGTCACCTCACGCGGATCGAAGAGGCAGCGCGTCAGGTAGATGTATGGCGCGGAGGAATTGAATCCGAAGAAGCCGCCGCAATTCGCCGTGTCGGATCCGAGGAGCCGGCCGTCGAAAAGGCAGTCGGTGAGCCGGATGTTCATGCTGCCCCAGTAGGTGTAGCCGATGAAGCCGCCGGTGGCGGCGTCCGCGCCGCAGGTCGATTCGATCGTGAGGGATACGCGGCATCGCTCGATGACCGTATCCCGGCTGCCCGGCTGCGGCCGCCCGATGAGGCCGCCCGCGCGGTTGCCGCTGGTCCTGAGCGTGCCCGCGACGTGCAGGTCGTCGATGGTGCAGCCGTCCGTGAAGCCGAACGGCGCGGCATAGCCGGTGGTGCGGTCCCAGTCGAGCGTGAGCGTATGGCCGGCGCCGTGGAAGCTGCCGGCATAGGGGTGGGCGTCCGTTCCAATGGATGGCGCGGAGTTGTCGAGCGTGATGTCGGCGGTCATCAGGACCTCGATCGACGTCTCGCCGTTGTTCACGAGGTTCGCCAAGGCCGTCCAGTCCGAGGCGCTCTCGATGCGGACGATTTGGGCGGAGGCGCTGGCGCTCGCGAACGCGATCACCAGCGCAGTGACGAGTGACGAGTGACGGGTGACGAGTGTTTTCATAAGCGTTTTGCTCCTAGGGCTTGCAGACCCGGCCGAGAAAGAGGATCAGGCCGGTGCGGGTTTCGCGGACGAGGAAGAGGAAGGGCCGGTCGGCGACGAACGGGCGCGGAGGCGGAGGCGGGTCGCCGGGCATGGAGCAGGCGGGGAGCGCCACGAAGGTCACTGCGGCGGCTTCGGTGCCTTCTTCGTCGACGGTGATGTTGGCTTTCTGGATCGCCGTTCCGATGTAGAGCTGCGGAGCGATGCCGCCGAAGTCGGCGCGGGCGGGGTCGAACGCGGCGCCCATTCCCATGAACGGGAGGGTCTTCGAAAGGTCGTGCTCGGAGGCGAAGTCGAACTTCGGGAGCGCGATCGCGGCCTCGCCCCGCCACGGTTTGGCGGCAAGGCGGTCGAGCCACGGGCCGGAGAGCTTCGCCTCGACGTCCGCGAGCGTGTTGGAGGGCGACGGAAGGACGACGAGCATCTCAGCCGAGCCGAAGCGATACGGCAGGCGCAGCGCGGCGCACTCGGGGGCGTCGAGAATCTCGGCGGTGCGCGTGTCGTGGAGGAACGGGACCTCGACGTCGCCGCCAGGGGCGTGGAAGGTCCGGTCGCGCGTGGCGTCCTTCTCGAAGGGCATCTCCCACTTGGCCTTGAGGTAGACCGTGTCGACGGCGACGAGGCGCGTGAGCGGATCGTCGAGGACGGGCGGCTGGATCAGGTCCTTGATGCGGTCGTGGGTCTTCTCGGCGACGAAGGCGTTGATGGCCTCGCGCCCCTTGGCGCCCATCCAGGTGAGGCGGACGTCGGCGTCGAAGGCGTCGCGGGCAAGGGAGCGGAAGCCCTCGGACAGGGCAAACCCGGGCTTGAGCCAGAGCGAATCGGAGAGCTCGAGCGCGACGTCGTCATTCGCGGCGCGTTCGAGGTTCGTGCGCGCCTCGCGGAAGGTCTCCGCCACCGCATCGGGCTCGGGCGGCTCCGCGCCGCCGAGCTGCAGGGCGAAGGCCATTCCCCTCGCGGTGTCCCCGCGCGCGCCGATCTGCAGCAGCGCGAACAGGTTCGCCACGCCCCACGGCGACAGCACGACGTTTTCGTCCGCCGGCTGCACCGACGCGGCCTTGCGGTAGAGGTCGGCCGCGAAGTCGGCCTGCCTCCACGGCGCGGGCGCCGGGCTTGCGGCCACGGC
>JAFUXX010000352.1 GCA_017476965.1 Kiritimatiellia bacterium
CTTCAAAACTCCGCTTGAAATGACGCCGTTTCGCGGAAATCAGGCGCGGGAAATCCGCGCCGTTTCGCCCGCTTTGAGGCGTATTTCGAGCGTCGCGGCGGCTTTGAGCGTTTTCGACGCCCCGCCGTCGCGCGACACCGCGACGGCGGCGTCCGCGCCCCACGGATTCGCGATCCGCGTTTTCGCGGCTCCCGAGGCGGCGAAAACCGAAACGTCCGAAACTTCGCCGTTTTTGCGCGACGCGGCGAAGAGGACTCCGGATGGGCCGCGCAGGCGCTCGAACGAGACGTCGCGCCAGCGGTCCGGGGAGCCGCGGAAGAGATGCACCACGCCGCGTTTGGGCGAAAGCAGCATTTCCATGACGGTCGCGGCGGCGGCCAACGCGGCGTCGAGCTGCATCGTTTCCTCGCGCCCTGCGGGCGGATACGGGGAAGTGCTGCGCAATCCGCCCATGCCGTAGAGCGAAACACCGCTCATGCAGGTGTCGTGGAGCGTTCCGCGGCCTTCGTTGACGAACGCGCGGTCGAAGATTTCGAGCAGGAGTTCTGCCATCGCGCCGTTTCCGGCGCGCGCGTTGATCGCGGCGGCCCAGACAGTGCTCCACCCCGTCCAGAGCGCGCATCCGCGCCACATCCAGTTGCGGAACGAGTGGTCTACGATTTCGGTCCACGCAGGATCGTCGCAGTCGATCGTGTCGAACGGGTGGATCGCGGCGAGGTGCGAGTGGTGCCGGTGCGTTTCGGGCAGGTCGAGGCCTTCCCAGAGCGCGATGTGGTCCTTGTCGCCGACGCGCACGAGCGACGCTTTCGGCAGTTTTTCGAGAAGTTCCGTCCAGCGCGGGTCGGGCTCGACGCGCAGTTTTTCCGCGGCGGCGACGAGGTTTTCCGCGAGCCTGTGCGCGGCGGCGAGCTGGTAGGACGGGTTGCGGCCCCAGGCGGACATCGACGCGCCGCGGAATTCGGGCGACGGCGCGACGGGGAGCGAGAGCGTTCCGTCCGGCGCGCGGTCGAGCATCGCCCAAAACACGTCGAACGCGCCTTTCATGAACGGAAACGCGCCCTTGGCGAGGAATTTCCTGTCGCCGCCGCCGCGCTCGCAGTAGAGCCAGAAAAAGTCGGCGATCCACATGGTGGATCCGTGGTCCATCATGCCCGTCCAGAAGGAGGCGTTCATGGCCTTGCCGGTGTCGTCCACCGCGTGCGGGAGCATCGCGCCGCCGTCCACGCCGGCGAACGCGGCGGCGTTGGCGCGCAGGCGCGGCATCCACGACAGTATCGCGTCGAGCATCGGACGCAGGCGCGAAAGCGGCGCGCCGGCGAGGACGGGCCAGTAGCACTCCTGGACGTTGACGTTGAAATGGTAGTCCGCGCCCCACGGCGGCACGCGGGTGTCCTCGATCCACGGCCCCTGGAGCGGGCACGGGACGCACTGCGGCTCGTCGGGATCCGCCGTCGCGGCGCCGAACTTGTACATCCCGAGCTCCCACGTGCGCTGGAGAACCGGATCCGGCACCGAAACGCGCGCGACGGAGTCCCAGTACGCGCCCCACTTCTCCGCGGTGCGCGCGGC
>JAFUXX010000353.1 GCA_017476965.1 Kiritimatiellia bacterium
GGCGGCGTGGCGCTCGTGGTGCGGACGCCGGGCGCGCAGCTCTCCGGCGCGGCGGCGCAGGGCCTCCCCGTCGCTTCGACGCTCGCGGTGGACTGCATCGAGGTCCCGGCCGCAAACCGCGCGCAGGAGCCGTTCCTTTCCGCGATGGGCGCGGCGGAGCGCGTCGCGCACCTCCTGCACGACGGCCGCACCGTCACCTTCGACCGCTTCGAGAGCGACCTTGTGCGCGACGGCGAGACCCGCTTCTACGTCTTCACGGCCTACTTCGAGGCCCACTTCACGCACACCAACCCCAACGAATAATCGCCATGGCAGACAGCAACTCCTCCACGGGCACTCTCCCCAGCGACGCCGCCGCGCGCGGCATCACCAAAACCCTCTCCGGGTTCGTGTTCCAGAGCTACGAAATCGCCGAAAACCCGGTGCGCCAGGAATACCCCGACCAGCAGGGCGCGATCAAAGCCGGCAAGCAGTACGACACGCGCTACGACCTCACGGCCTCCGTCTACAGCGCCAACGCCTCCACCGACGCCCCCGTAACCGGCGACATTTTCGAGTTCGACGGCCACAAATGGCTCATCGACACCTGCCGCGAAGCCGGCACGTACAACGACCTGCTGCGCTGGTCCATCACCGCCCACCGCTACACGGACTTCCCGAAATAACGCGCCATGTCCGCCGATAATCCCGAAAAAGCGCTCGCCGCCCTCCTGCCCGAGCCCGTCGAAGTGCCCGGCACCGGCGAAACGGTCAAGCCCTTCACCCTTGCCCTTTACGCCGTGCTCGACCGCCTCGGCTCGCCGCTGCTGCGCGAAGGCGCCCCCGCCGACGCGCTGGAGCTTTTGCCCTCGCTCTACGCCGTCTGCCGCGGCCCGCGCGCCGCCCTGGAGTCGAAGAATCTCCTGCTCGACGCCGTCTCGTGGGCCGACGCCCTGCCGCCCGACTCCCTGCCCGCCATCCGCGACGCCGCCGCGCGCCAGATCGACTGCTTCGTCGACGTCGCGCCCCGGGCAAAAAAAGAGAACGGGACGCCGGACACAACGGCTGGATAACGGCCCTCGCGCAGTTCGCCGCCGCCACGTACGGCTGGCCGCTGCACGAAATCATGTACGGCGTCCCCGCCTGCACCCTCGCCCTCCTGATGCGCGAATCGCTGCACGTGCACGACCCGGACGCGGAAATCCCTCTGAGCGAAATAGAGAAAATCGACCATGGCCTCATCGTCGTCCCCCGACAGCAAGCTTGAGATCGCCCTCGAAGCGGACACCGGCGCGGCCACCGCCGCCGTCGACCAGGCCGCCCGCGGCATCGAAGGCGCCATGCAAGGCGTCGCGGACGCCGCGCGCACCGCCGGCAACGCCGCCGCCGAAGCCATGGAGAAAACGGCCGAAGGCGCGAAAAAGGCCGGACGGGAAGTGCAGCAAGTCGGCGAAAAGGCCAAAATCTCCGCCGGACAGCTGCGCGCCCTCGCCGCCGGCATGACCGGCATGGCCATCGGCGCCATCGGCGCGTACCAGGACGCCCACGGCGGCCGCTCCGCCGCCCTGGCCTACACGCAGGGCGCGCTGTCCGGCGGACTTTCCGGCGCCGCCATGGGCGGCATGGTGGGCGGCCCCTGGGGCGCCGCCGCAGGCGCCGCCGCGGGCGCCGGCATCGGCATCTTCACCACCTACCAGCAGCGCGAGGCCGCCGAAAAAGCGGAAGCCGAAGCGCGGCGGCAGGCCATCGCCTCCATGACCGAACAGGTGAACGCGTACGAAGAGCTGCGCGACCGCACCGCCGCCTTCCAGGAGCAGCTCGCCGCCC
>JAFUXX010000354.1 GCA_017476965.1 Kiritimatiellia bacterium
CGCCGCCGCCGTCGCCGCCCGCGATGCGCGCGAGTTCCGCCTCCAGCCGGATGTCCTCGCTGCGGGCGGCGAGGGCGTCGAGCAGCTCGTCCATCAACCCCTCCATGATGCGGTCGAGGGAGTAGAGCGTGAGGTTGATGCGGTGGTCCGTGAGGCGGTTCTGCGGGAAATTGTACGTGCGGATGCGCTCCGAGCGGTCGCCGGAACCGATCATGCCCTTGCGCTCGGCGCCCATCTTGGCGGCCTCGGCGTCGCGCTGCGCGGCGAGGATCTTGGAGCGCAGCACCGACATGCACTTTTCCTTGTTCTGGTGCTGCGAGCGCTCTTCGTCGCTTTGCACGACGATGCCGGTGGGCAGGTGCGTGATGCGGACCGCGGAGTCCGTCTTGTTCACGTGCTGGCCGCCGGCGCCGCCGGAGCGGTACGTGTCGATGCGCAGGTCTTCGGGGCGGATCACGAGGTCGTCCTCCGGCTCCGCCTCGGGGAACACGGCGACCGTGGCGGCGGAAGTGTGGATGCGCCCCTGCGCCTCGGTTTCCGGGACGCGCTGGACGCGGTGGCCGCCGCCCTCGTGGCGGAGCGCCTTGTACGCGCCGTCGCCTTCGACCGTGAAGGAAATTTCCTTGTACCCGCCGAGTTCGGATGGGGCGGAGTCCGCCAGCGACGTTTTCCACCCCTTCGTTTCCGCGTATCTGGAGTACATGCGGAAGAGGTCGCCCGCGAAAAGCGCGGCCTCGTCGCCGCCGGTGCCGGCGCGGATTTCGAGGATTGCGTTGCGGTGTTCGTCCGGATCGGGCGGCAGGAGCGCGAGCGAGAGCGCCTTTTCGGCGGCGGGGAGCGCGGCTTCGCTCTCCGCGAGCTCCGCGGCGGCCATTTCGCGCAGCTCCGGGTCTCCGGATTCGTCCGCGGCCAGGGGGCGGTCCGCTTCGATCACGTCGAGAAGCCCGTAATACGCCTCCGCCCGCTCCTGCAGGCGCCGCAGCGAAGAGTGCTCGCGCATGAGCTCGCGGTACTTGCGCTGGTCCGCGGCGGCGCCGGGCTCCCCGAGGAGCCTTTCCACCTCCGCCAGGCGCTTGAGGACGTTTTCGACTTTTTCCTTCTCGATCATTGCCGGCTTCCGTTGAGTTCGGCGGGGAGTATATCGCACGCCCCCCTCCGCGGCAAGGCGATTTGGCGAGGACGGAGCCTCGCCATCGGGACTCAAGCGGGCGGACTCTGCTCGCCATCAGGACTCCGGCCCCGCGGCAAGCGGCCCGCGCGGCGGGGCGGCGAAGCGGCGGTCGACGGGGCGGACGCGGTCGGCGAGCAGGGCGAGGCCGACGCGGAAGGCGAAGTAGACCACGCCCGCGGAGCGGACGTGGGACCGCCCGGCGCGGCGCGGCAGGACGCGCACCGGGACTTCGGCCATCACGTAGCCCTGCCTGCGCAGCAGGGCCATCGCTTCCGGTTCGGGATATTCGCCGGGGTAGCGGTGCGCGAAATATCGCAGCAGGGGTTCGCGGACGCACCACAGGCCCGTGGTGGGGTCGGTTATCGGGGTGCGGCAAATCGCCGAGAGGAAACGCGCGAGCAGCTTGTTGCCGAGCCGCCGCGCCGGGGTGGACCCCGCTTCGAAGCTCGACCCCGGCAGGAAGCGCGAACCGGACACGAAATCGGCGCCGCTCTCTTCCATCTTCCTCAGCATCGCCGGGATTTCGCCGGCGACGTGCTGGCCGTCGGCGTCCATGCGCGCCACGAAGCGGAACCCGCGTTCCCGCGCGCGGCGGAGCCCGGCCTGCACCGCCGCCCCCACGCCGAGGTTGCACGGGAAGTCCAGCAC
>JAFUXX010000355.1 GCA_017476965.1 Kiritimatiellia bacterium
CGCGGCGCGGACGGTCGGAGGCGCCGCCGGGCAGGTCGCCCTTCTCGCGGGCGATGTCCGTCGCGGCGGAGGCGCGCGTGTTGGCGCGCTCGGCCTCGGCCTTGCGCGCTTCCTCTGCGGCCTTGCGCTCCCAGGCGGAGGCTCCCTCCTTCACGATCTTGGCGATGCTGTCGGAGACGAGCTTGATCGCGCGGATCGAGTCGTCGTTGCCGGGCACGGGCCAGGCGACGGGATCGGGGTCGGCGTTGGTGTCGACGATCGCGATCACCGGGATGCCGAGGCGCTTGGCTTCGGCGACGGCGTTCTTCTCGCGGACGACGTCCACCACGTACACGGCGGCGGGGAGGCGGTCCATCGAAGCGATGCCGGAGAGGTTCTGGCGGAGCTTGTCGAGCTCGCGGCGGAGCGCGGCGGCTTCCTTCTTGTGGGGCGAGAGCACGCCGCCGTTGTCCTTCTCCAGCGTTTCGAGCTGGCGCATGCGGCGGACGCTCTTGCGGATCGTCTGGGCGTTGGTGAGGGTGCCGCCGAGCCAGCGGTTGGTCATGTACGGCGAGCCGCATTCCTCGGCCGCGGTCTTGACCACTTCCTGCGCCTGCTTCTTGGTGCCGACGAAGAGGATCTTGCCGCCGTCTTCGGCCACCTTCTTCGCGAAGGCGAGGGCCTGGTCGAGCAGTTCGAGCGACTGCGTGATGTCGATGATGTGGATGCCGCCGCGGCGGTCGTAGATGTATTTCTTCATCTTCGGGTTCCAGCGCTTTGTCTGGTGCCCGAAGTGCAGGCCCGCGTCCATGAGGTCGCGGAGCGTGAGCTGGGAGAGGCTTTGTTCGGCCATCTTGTCTTGCACCTTGGTTTTCCGCCTGTTGCGGGGTTTTCCCCGCGGTGAATCCGCTTTGCCGGCGGCGGACCGGCTTTCGCTTCCGCGCGCGGTGTCCGCACGTCCCGGACTCCCGGGAGCGGTGCGCGCGCTCGTGTGACGGGCGCGAAGGATAGCCGAACCGCCCCGCCCGGGTCAACCCCCCGCGCGCGGCGCGCCGCGGCGGGGGTTTATTCCGTCCGGCTGTTGTGGTATTCTCGGCCCCGCGCGCCGAACGCGCGCGCATTCCGCACAATGATCGTCGCCATCGCCAACCAGAAAGGCGGGGTCGGGAAGACGACCACCGCCGTGAACCTAGCGGCCGTCCTGGCCTCCAAACGCAAAACGGTGCTGGTCGTGGACCTGGACCCCCAGGCCAACGCCACGTCCGGGCTCGGCGTGGAGCCGAAGGAGGGAGTGTCGCTGCGCGGCGCGCTCCTCGCGACCGAGAGGCTCGACGATTTCATCGTCGGCACGGCCGTTGACAAGGTGAACCTCATCCCCGCGGAGGTGGACCTCGCGGGCGTCGAAATCGAGCTCGCGCGCTCCGGCGACCACCTCGACGGCCTGCGCCGCGTCCTCGAACCGGTCGAGAAGTCCGGCGTTTTCGACTACGTGCTCGTCGACTGCCCCCCGTCGCTCGGCATCCTGCTTTCTTCCGCGCTTTCGGCGGCGGACGCCGTGCTCGTGCCGATGCAGTGCGAGTACTATGCGATGGAGGGCCTGTCGGTCGTGATGCAGCTCGTTTCGCGCATCCGCCGCGGCGGGGCCAACCCGAATCTCGCGGTGGACGGGATTCTCATGACGATGTATTCGCGCACGCGCCTCGCGGACGAAGTGGTCGCCCAGGTCCGCGGCCACTACGGGCCTTCGGTCTACAAGACCGTCATCCCGCGCTCCGTCCGCGCCGGCGAGGCCCCTTCCTACGGGCTGCCGGTCGTCGCGTACGCCCCCTCCACGCCCGTCGCGCAGGCCTACTTCGAGGCCGGGGCCGAGTTCCTCCAGCGCGCGAAGATGCGGCAGTCCGTTTCGCGCATGACGGACGCCGCGCTTCCTCCGGTTTCTTCGACAATCGCCTGATCTCTTCCGAGCAAGATGAAAAAGTTCGTCCACGAGGATTTCCTCCTTTCCTGCGGCCGCGCCCGCGAGCTGTACCACGGGTTCGCCGAGGGCCTCCCGATCATCGACTACCACTGCCACCTGCCCCCCGCGGAAATCGCCGGCGACAAGCGCTGGACTGACATCGCGGACGCATGGCTCGGCGCCGACCACTACAAGTGGCGCCTCATGCGCACCGACGGCGTGGACGAGCGCTACGTCACCGGTCCGGCTTCCGGCCGCGAGAAGTTCCGCAAGTTCGCGGAGGCGATGCCCCACGCGCTGCGCAACCCGATGTACCACTGGTGCCACCTGGAGCTCGCCCGCTACTTCGGCATCGACGACCTCCTGCTTTCAGGCGACACCGCCGACGAGGTCTGGGAGCGCTCCGCCGCCGTGATCGCGCAGCCCTGGTTCTCCGCACGCGGGCTCGTCGCCAAGTCCGGCGTCGAGGCCCTTTGCACGACGGACGATCCCGTTGATTCGCTCGAACACCACGCCGCCCTCGCCGCGGACAAGTCCTTCGGCACGGTCGTCCTCCCCGCCTGGCGCCCCGACAAGGGGTTCGCAATCGGAGGCGGCGCGGCGTGGAACGGCTGGGTGGACAAGCTCGCCGCCGCGGCCGGGCGCGACGTGGTCTCGTTCGACGATTTCGTCGACGCCCTCCGCGTCCGCCACGATTTCTTCGCCGCGCGCGGCTGCCGCATTTCCGATTACGGCCTCTCGGCCGTCGTCGCCGAGCCTTGCACGGAATCGGAGCTGCGCGCGATTTTCGCAAAGGCGCGCGCCGGCGGGGCCGTTTCGCCGGAGGAGGAAGCCAAGTTCCGTTCGCGCATGCTCGTGATCTGCGGCGAAATGGACGCCAAGGCTGATTGGACGTGGCAGCTGCACTTCAACGCGCTGCGCAACAACTCGACGCGCATTTTCCGCGCCGTCGGGCCGGACGCCGGAGTCGACTCCATCGGCGACTGGCCCGTCGCCGCGCCGCTCGCCCGGATTCTCGACGAGCTCGATTCCGCGGACTCCCTTCCGCGCACCGTCCTCTACTCGCTCAATCCGCGCGACAACGAACTGCTCGTCGCGATGGCCGGCAATTTCCAGCGCGGTCCCGCGGCAGGCAAGATCCAGGTCGGTTCGGCCTGGTGGTTCAACGACCAGATGGACGGCATGCTGCGCCAGATGGAGGCCGTTTCGCAGCTCGGCCTGCTCTACCGGTTCGTCGGCATGCTCACCGATTCCCGCTCGTTCCTCTCCTACACGCGCCACGAGTACTTCCGCCGCATCCTGTGCGACATGCTCGGCCGCGACATGGAGCGCGGGGTCCTCCCGGACGACTTGCAGCTCGTCGGTTCGCTCGTCAAGGCGGTCTGCCACGACAACGCCGCTTCGTTCTTCGGGCTCCGCCGTCCGCCGGCCGCGCCGTGAAATCCCGGGCCACGTTCCGCCGCCTTTCCCGTTCCGCTGCCGCGGCGCTC
>JAFUXX010000356.1 GCA_017476965.1 Kiritimatiellia bacterium
CGCAGGTCGTCCGACCGCGCCGCCCTGGCCAGGTCCAGCCCCAGCACGAGGTCCGCGGAAAGCGTCCGCGGCGCGGTCCGCTCCTCCGGCCGCACCCCGATCACCGTCTGCATTTCGAGCCCCAGAATTTCCATTTCGCCGGATTCTTGCATTTTTTCGACATTCCCCTTGCTTTTCGCGGAAATTTTGGTATAATTTCTACCTTACTTCGCGCGAAAATCCCGAAAATCGCCCCGACCGGGACGGTTCCGGGCGCGAATGTTACCACCGCAATCGACGACCGGCAATGCAAAAACGCGACGCCTTCACGCTGATAGAACTGCTCTTCGTAATCGCGATCATCGGAATCCTGGCCACGATGACGGTCCCGAAAATCGGGCACGCGCTGGAGGACGCCAAGGAGCAGCAGTGCCGCACCAACCTCAAGAACCTCCAGGCCGCGGTCGTGTCCTTCGCCGCGGACCACGAGATCGAGGGCCGCCGCGGCTGCCTGCCGCGCGCGCAGAGCTTCGAGACGTACAACGGCGCTTCCGACGTGTACGAAGAGCGCCCGGCGTGGGTTTCGTGGATCCCGATCGGCGCGGAGAGCGACGTGGCGCGCGAGCGCAGCCTCTCCCAGTTCTGGTCCGACGAAAAGCAGAAAAAGCAGTCCCACTCGCCCCAGCTGTGCGACGACTACGGCACCGGCCGCATGGGCAAGTTCGCCGTCGAGCACGGCGGGCTCTACGACTACGTGGGCGACCTGCGCGCGTACGTGTGCCCCGTCATCGAGCGCGAAGTGAAGAAGCGCGTCGCGAACTACGACGGAGCCCTCGACTTCGACGAGCAGGACAAGGCGTTGGCGGACGCCGACCGCAAGCTCAAGATCTACCGCACCTACGCGATGAACCCGTACTTCGGCGCCGTCTCCACCGGCCGCAACTGGTGGCCCGTCCTCTCCGGGCACGTCGGCGTCTCCCAGCAGTACAAGGACCGCTACTGGTCCGACAAACTCGGCAGCTCCACCGCCTCGAAGTACTACCCGATCCCCGAGCCGTCCAAGCTCATGGTCTTCACGGAGATCATCCCCGCGTACGAAAACGACAAGAACTACAAGCGCACGAAGATGGACGACTTCGCGCGCGGCGGCGGCGAGCTTTCGCAGTCCGGCTGCATCGACCCCGAGCGCCCCGACTCCAAGAACGAGTACATCTGCTGGGATCCGCAGCAGGCCGGCACCGAATGGGAGTTCGGCATCCACAGTTCCCCGATCAAGGGCCAGCACAGCGCCCTCGCCATTTTCTTCGACGGCCACGTCGAAAAGGTGTTCCCCCGCGTGATGGACGAATCCGGCAAGCCCACCGATCTCAACACGGCCTGGTTCCTCAACCGCGGTTTCGCCCCTGGCGACACCGCGATGATCCCGCCCGGCCTCTAGGCCCCGTCCCCAGCCGTTTTTTGCGCCTCAACAACTGAAATCATGGCAACGAGCAAGAACAAAGCCGATAGCGCAAAGCGTCCGGCGGCCGGTTCCAAGCCGGCTTCCGCCGCAAAGTCCGACGACTCCAAGAAGAAGTCCGCCGCTTCCAAGCCCGCGGCGGCGGCCAAATCCGCCTCCGCGGCCAAGAAACCCGCCGCGTCCAAACCTGCGCCCAAGCCCGCGTCCAAACCTGCGCCCAAGCCCGCGCCCAAACCCGTTTCAAAACCGGCCGCTTCCAAGCCCGCTTCGAAGCCGGCCGCTTCCAAGCCCGCGCCCAAACCGGCCGCTTCCAAGCCTGCGCCCAAACCGGCCGCGCCCGCGAAAAAGCCCGCCGCTTCCAAGCCCGCGCCCGCGGCGAAGAAGCCCGCTCAATCCAAGCCGGGCCACGCTCCCGCCCCGCCCCCCAATCCAGCTCCCGTCGCGCCGGCCGAGCCGCCGAAAAAGCGCTCGCACCACAAGAAGAAGCCCGAAGGCTGGGTTCCGCAGCGAGGCGGGCGCCGCAACGAAGTCGACGAATTCATCGGAGACGACTCCGCGCGCGACGATCCGGACTGGGTCGCGCAGCAGGAGGACGACCGCGAAAAGAACGCCGAGCTCCCCGAACCGTCGCCGGACGACATTTCGGACAACGACGCGGAGGAGGTCGAACGCGAAGCGGCCGAACCCCTCGACGTGGAGAAACTCCTGCGCGGCGTGACGCGCGGCCCCGAGCAGAACGACGACGACCAGTACGGCAACGACTGGACCGAGAGCGACGACGACCGCCAGGATTCGCCCCCCGGCACCCCCGGCGACGGCGACATCTTCGGATTCGACGCCGACGACGAGCGGCAGGACGACGCCGACGCGAACCGCATGCACCTCGAAGAGCACGCCATCGTGCTCCGCGAGATCTTCAAGCGCGCCGACAAGGGCTACGTCACCACCGAGGAAATCAACGAAATCGTGCCGGCGTCGATCGTCAAGGACGGCGAAATCGACACGATTCTCACCGAAATCCAGGCCGCGGGCATCGAGATCCGCGACGCGTCGGAGGCCGACGAGGGCAAGGACGACCAGTCCGAAACCCGCGCCGCGGCCGGCGGCAAGGCCGCGCGCGAGACGTTCGACGATCCGATCCGGATGTACCTGCACCAGATGGGCCAGACCCCCCTGCTCACGCGGGACCAGGAAGTGGACATCTGCAAGCGCATCGAAAAGTCGGAAAAGACCGTGCGCGAACTCTTCAACAAGTTCGCGTTCGCGCCCCGGTTCTACTTCCAGGACATCGAGCGCATCGAGGCCGGCGACGAACGCTTCGACCGCATCGTCACCGACAAGTACGTCGATTCCCGCTTCAACTACCTGAAGAAGCTCCCCGAACTCAAGGCCGCCCTCGTCGAGCGCATGGACGCGCTCGCCGAGATCAACCGCACGTTCCGCGAGAGCGACATCGGGCCGCAGCTCGTCGAATCGATCGTCAAGTCCAAGGGCGCCAAGACCGAGGAGCAGAAGCGCCTCGGCAAGGAAATCCGGAAGTACCGCGACAGGTTCGTCCGGGAGTTCAACGCCTTCCTCGACATCGTCATCGAGCTCTCCTTCAAGCAGAAGGCCGTCGAAGCGCTCGCCGGCATCGCCGTCGGCGCCTCCGGCGACGAAACCGGCACCCGCGGCGCCGTGGCGCCCGAGGACGAGTACTTCGTCAACTGGCGCTACCACAACGGGCAGCACCACCGCTTCCTCGAAGAGACCAAGGGCAAGACCCCGACCAAGGCGCAGCGCGCCGCGATCAAGAAGGAGCAGGACGAAATCGACAACATCCAGCGCGAGTGCTTCACCCCGCTCGATTTTGCCGAGGACGAACTGGCAGACCTGCGCGAAAACGCCGCCGCCTTCGCCTCCAGGCCGCCCGAAACCGCGGTCCGCGAGGCCCTCAACGAGCTGCTGCGCAACAAGTTCAACTCGCTTCGCGAAGCGCTCCGCGAAGGCCACAAGGCCCGCACGGAAATGGTGGAGGCGAACCTGCGCCTCGTCATTTCCATCGTCAAGAAGTACATGAACCGCGGCCTGTCGTTCCTGGACCTGATCCAGGAGGGCAACACCGGGCTCATGAAGGCCGTGGAAAAGTTCGAGTACCGCCGCGGGTACAAGTTCTCCACGTACGCCACGTGGTGGATCCGCCAGGCCGCGACCCGCGCGATCGCGGACCAGGCCCGCACGATCCGCATCCCGGTCCACATGATCGAGACGATCAACCGCCTCCTCCGCGCCCAGAAGAAACTCGTGCAGGATCTCGGGCGCGAGCCCACCGCCGAGGAAACGGCGCGCGAGATGGGGGTCACGGTCGACCGCGTCCGCTCGATCTACAAGATGTCGCAGCAGCCGATCTCGCTCCAGTCCCCGGTCGGCGACGGCGACGACGCGCACTTCGGCGACTTCCTTCCCGACGCGACGGCGGAAAACCCCGCCGACATGACGGCGAAGGACCTGCTGAAGGAGCAGATCCGCTCCGTCCTCGCGACGCTCGCCCCGCGCGAACGCGAGGTGCTGGACCACCGCTTCGGCCTCACCGACGGCTACTCCCGCACGCTCGAAGAGGTCGGCAAGCAGTTCAACGTCACCCGCGAACGCATCCGCCAGATCGAGGCCAAGGCCCTCCGCAAGCTCCGCCACCCGACGCGCCTGCGCAGGCTGATGGGCTTCATCAACGACGAAACGCCCGTGGCCGCCAACGCCGGCGTCGCGGGCGACGCCTACGCCGACGCGCCGGACGCCCTCCCCGCCGATTCCGAAACGAAGGCGATGGTCATGGCCGAGCTGGCCAAGTCCGTCGCGGCGTTCCCCAAGGGCGCCATGCGCTCCGCGGTCGAATACCGCTTCGGCATCCCCTCCGGCGCGTTCCATTCGGTGGAGGAGACCGCGGACAGGTTCGACATCGAAATCGAAGACGTCAGGAAGGCCGTCGACCGGGCCCTCGCGCCGCTGCGCGACAAGGATTCCAAGGTCCTCCGCGCTTTCGCCAACGCCTTCGGCGCGCGCTAGTCCGCGAAAGGCGGGCCGCCGGCCGCGGCGCCGGGCCCGCCGCACGCACAACAACTCAAAAGATCCAAGGCAAAATGTCCCCAGCAGTCAACGTCCACGCGATCGCATGGATCGCGCTGATCGTCTTCTTCGCCCTTTCCGCGGCGATCGCGTTTTCCCTCCGCCGCCCGGCCGGCTCCCGCAAGCCCCGCCGCGGCGACCGCCCCAGGGCGTCCGGCGTTCCCGGCCGCACCGCCGACGGCGACGTCGAAATCTACGTCGGCAACCTCAGCTACGACGTCACGGACGACATGCTCCGCTCCGAGTTCGCCAAGTTCGGCATCGTCCGCTCGGCCCGCGTCGTGACGCACCGCCCCTCCGGCAAGTCCAAGGGTTACGGTTTCGTCGCCATGCCCCACGTCCAGGAAGCCAATCTGGCCATCTCCAAGCTCGACGGAACCGAAATCGCCGGTCGCAAGATCCGCTGCAACGTCTCCCGCGGCACCGCCGCCCGCGCATAACCGTCCCGACGCAAAATGTCACCTTTCCGCAAGCCCTGGGAACGGGGCGACTCCCGTTCCGGCGACCGCCCGCGCGGCGGCCGCCCCCGTTCAGGTTCTTCTTTCCGCAAGCCGTGGGAACGCGGCGGCGACGACCGCGAGGAAGGCGGTTTCTCCCGCCCGGAGCGCCGCCCCTCCGCTCCGCGTTCCGGTTTCCGCAAGCCGTGGGAACGCGACGGCGACGACGACCGCGGCGAAGGCGGTTTCTCCCGCCCGGAGCGCCGCCCCTCCGCTCCGCGTTCCGGCTTCCGCAAGCCCTGGGAACGCGGCGGCGACGACCGCGACGAAGGCGGGTTCCGCGGCGGCCGCGACCGAAAGCCCTTCCGCGCCGCGCGCGATTCCGAGGGCTTCCGCGGCCATTTCGACCGCAAGCCCTTCCACTCCGGCGAGGCCGGCGACAGGCCCGCGCGCAAGCCGCGCGTGTCCCGCCCGCCCGTGGAGGGCGAGCTGCTCTACGGCCGCCAACCCGTGCGCGAAATCCTCCGCGCCGCCCGCCGCAAGGTCGAGCTCGTCGTCCTCTCCGACGGCGTCAAGGACAGCGAGGAAGTCTCCGAAATCAAGCGCCGGGGCGCAGAGCGCGGCGTCCGCATCGAATTCCGCAAGCGCGAAGAACTCGAAGCGTGGACCGGCGGCGCCAACCACCCGGGCGTCGTCGCCATCTGCGCCGACTTCCCGTACGCCGATCTCGACGAAATCGCCTCCGCCCTCGCCGCCGCCGAAGGCGACGCTACTGTCGTCGTGCTCGACCACGTCCAGGACCCGCAGAACCTCGGTTCGATCCTCCGCACGTGCGAATGCGCGGGCGTCGTCGGCGTCGTGCTCCCCTCGGACCGCGCGGTCGCCGTCACCCCCGCCGCGGTCCGCGCGTCCGCCGGCGCCGCCGAACACCTCAAAATCGCCCGCGTGTCCAACCTCGTCGTCGCCCTCGAACGCTTCAAGGGCGCCGGCGCGTGGATCACCGGCCTTGAGGCCCTCCCCGGCGCCAAGCCGCACTCGAAAATCGACTTCAAGGGCAAAACGTGCCTCGTGATCGGCTCCGAGAGCCACGGCATCTGCTCCCCGGTCCGCAAGTGCTGCGACTTCCTCGCCCGTTTGCCGATGCTCGGCTCCGTCAACTCGCTCAACGCGGGTGTCGCCGCCGCTATCGCGCTCTACGAAATCCTCCGCCAGCACGGCGTAGCCGACGACCCCGCGGCTTTCGCGGACGTCCCGGAAACTCCGGAAACTCCGGAATCTCCGGAAGCCCCGGAAGCTCCGGAAACTCAGGAAGCCCCGGAATCGTAGCGCCCCGCAGGTCGCCAACCGCCGATGCAAACCGGAATTTCACGCACCCGCCTGCGGCGCATCTCCAAGATGCGCCGCGCCCGGGCCAGGCACGCGAAAATTCCGTTCCGCGACGGAAACTTCGTCGCGGCGCTGGTTTGCGCCGGTGCGTTCGTCGCGGCGATGGCGCTGGCGTTCCTTTCGAAGTGCCGCCCCGGTCCTTGCATGGCCGGGGCGCAGTGCGGCGGGTTCCCGCTCCTCATGCTCGGCACGGATGCCGCGATTCTCGCCTCTTCGATGGCGGTGGTGCGCATCCTGCTCGGCATGCTCGCGCCGGAAATCGCCGCCCGCAATTCCCGTCTCCTGCTCCTCGCCATCCTAGGCGTGGCGGGCGACGCGCTCGCAGTCGGCGCTTTCCGTCTGGCTGGCCGCCTCTGGCCGCTGCTCCTCCCCGGTTCGCCCGCCGGCTTCCCGGAGCTTTCGCCGTTTCTGGCGCCGACACTTTTCGCGCCGGTCGCGGCGACGCTTCTCGCCGGCCCCGGCGCGGGCGTGTCTCTCGGCGTCGGCATGGCGGTGCAGTCGATCCTCGTCGTTCCGCGCGAGGCGGCCCTGCCCGTCGTGCTCGTCTCCCTCGCGGCGGCGGTCGCGGGTCCGCCCGCAGCCGCGCGCGTGAAGGACCGCGGCGGCCTTTTCCGGCTCTTTCTCTGCGGCGGAGCGCTCCAGCTTCTTCTGCTGCTCTGCTCCGTGCCGCCGTTCGCCTCCGGCATCGGCGAAGCGCTCCGCGCGCCGGACGGACCCCAGCCCGCGCTGCTCGCGTTTTCGCTCGCGCTCGGATGCGCCGCCGCGATCGCGGTGCTGCCGTCTTACGTCGCCACGGCCGCGACGCTCCCGGTTTTCGAGCACGTGTTCGCCGCGTGCAGCAACTTGCGCCTCGCCCGTTTCGCCGATTTGCGCACTCCGCTCCTGGAGCGCCTCGCGATCGACGCCCCCGGCACGTACCACCACTCGCTGCTCGTCGCCAACCTCGCCTCCGCAGCCGCGGAGCGCATCGGCGCGAACGCCTTGCTGTGTCTCGTCGGCGGATACTACCACGATGTCGGCAAGCTCTCCAACCCCGCGAACTTCACGGAGAACCATTCTCCGGGCGACGCCAACCCGCACGATTCGCTGCCGCCCAACCTCTCGGCCATCATCCTCGCCTCGCACGTGAAGGACGGCATCGGCCAGGCGCTCGACAACAACCTCCCAGCCCCAGTCCGCCAGATAATCCGCGAGCACCACGGCACTTCGAAGATGGCCTTCTTCCTCGCGAAGGCCCGCGACCTCGCCGCCGCCAAGGCCGCGGAAACGGGCTCCCAGCCCGAGCCGGTGGACGAAAACCAGTTCCGCTACCCCGGGCCGCGTCCGTCGTCCGTGGAGTCCGCTATCGTCTCGATCGCCGACTCCGTTGAAGCCGCTTCCCGCTCGCTCGACCGGCCGTCCCCCGCCGCGATCGAAAAACTGGTGGACGGCATCGTCTCCGCCAAGGCGGCCGACGGCCAATTCGACGAATCTCCCCTCACCTACGCCGAAGTCGCCGACCTGCGCCGGGCGTTCGCCTCCGCGCTTGCGACGGTCCGCCACGCCCGCATCGCGTATCCGGACGCGGACAAGGACGCCAAACCCGATGCAAACGCCGGAAATACGGCTCCAGACGCGAAGCAGCAGCCCGCGCGTTGACCGCGCCGCCCTGCTCGCCGTGGCGCGGGCGCTTTTCGCCGCGTCGCTTCCCCTCGCCCGCCGCCGCGGCGTCGCGCCATGGGACGGCGGCGTGGACGTGATTCTTCTCTCCCCGCGCCAATCCGCCGCCGCCCATTTCGCCGCGACCGAATCGGACGAGCCGGCGGACGACGTCACGCTCCGCTACGCCGCCGGTCCGATGTGGCCCGCCCGCGCGGAGCTGCTCGTCTGTCCGGCGGTAGCAGTCCGCAACGCCGCGGCGCGCGACCCGGAGACTCTCCTGCCGCAGGAGCGCGGCCTTCCGTGGGGCGCGAGCGAAGAATTGGCGCTCTACCTCGCCCACGGGTTCGACCACCTCGCGGGGTCGGACGACGCCACCGCCGCCGGCTACCGCGCCATGCGCCTCCGCGAACTGCGCTGGCTCGCCACCGCATCCCCCCTCCCCGCCCTCGTCCGCGGCTCCCGCTCTCGCTAGCGCCCCGCGGCCACGCGGCGCGTTCCGGCGGCAAAAAATCGCTTGCATCCGGTCGCGCGTTTCGCTAGTATTCCGCCCGTCGCCGCAATGGCGGCAACACGGAGAGGTGTCTGAGTGGTCGAAGGTGCCTGACTCGAAATCAGGTGTGCCGCAAGGTACCGGGGGTTCGAATCCCTCCCTCTCCGCCATTTTATTTTCGCGGGTGTAGCTCAATGGCAGAGTGGCAGCCTTCCAAGCTGTTTACGAGGGTTCGATTCCCTTCACCCGCTCCACTCTCTGGTCTCTAGATTTTCTAGATTGTCTAGATTTTCTAGATTCTCTAGATTTTCTAGACTCTCTATCCCCTCTAGACTCTCTCGCCCCTCGCCGCCACTAGCGCTCTCCCCAGTCGCGCTGCGGCGGCCCTAACCGCGACGGCCGCAGCCTCTGCGGTCTCCGGCACCCTTTCCGGCGACGAAACGTACAGCG
>JAFUXX010000037.1 GCA_017476965.1 Kiritimatiellia bacterium
CGCCGCGGGCGACGCCTTCGCCCGCCGCGGCATGACCCTCGCCGGCGCCGCAGCCGGCGTCGCGAGCGCCCAGGTCGAACTCGCGCGCGAAGCGAACAACATAGCGCGCCAGCAGCTCCAGGAGCTCGGAGCAGTCCGCTCCGGCCTGGCCGACCTCGCCCGCCGCGGCTCCGCCGCCGCAAAATGGAGCTAGAAAACAATGGCAGACCCGACACCCGCCGCCGGAGGCCCCGGCACCACCTTCTTCGAGCTGCCGGACTTCACTTTGGCCCGCGCCGCCCGCACCGCCACCCGCCTCGTCGAAACGTACCGCGGCCCGTGGACGGACGTGGAAAAGTGGGCGAACGCCCTCGAAATCGGCGACGCCCACGCCGACACGGCGAACTACAAGTACTTCTCCCTCCAGGCCGTCGACCTCGTGCGCGACGCCGGACCCTCCGGCACCGCCACCCTCACCTACACCAACGCGGGCGTGGACGACACCGCGAGCGAAGGACAGCAAGGCAAAGCGCGCGTCATCGAAACAAGCTGGCGCCTCAGCACGAGCCCCATCGACGTGTCCGTCTACCGCTACTGCGGGCAGAGCCAGGGCGCCAACGCCAACCGCGCCCGCATCGAATCGTGGTGGAACCGCGTGCACGCCGGCGAATACGTCGCCGAAGACGGCACGATCGAAATCCCGTCCTGGTTCAACGCCGGCGACCGCGCGATAGCCGAAAAACTCGTCGCCGGCAAGGAGGTCGTGCAGCGCCACTATCCCACCGTCGTCAAAACGACCCTCGCCGGCAGCGGCGCACTCGCCCCGGCCGGAAAACTCGACCACATCGCCGAGACGAATGGCGACTTTCTCTCCGATTGTCCGCCCTGGATGAGCGGCCGCGCCAAAAAGTGGCTCAAAGTGCAGGAAGACAGCGAGTACAACGCCGACGGCAGCCAGACCCTCGTCGAGAGCTGGATCGGCGGCGACAATTTCGACGAAAACTTCTACGGCAACGCGGACCAGAGCGGACTTGTCGGCCGCTGGGAATTTGGAACGATCTAGACCATGGCACTGATACCCGAATCGCCGAACCGCGGCGAAAGCATCCCATCCGGCTGGGGGCGGCGCGTCGCCGCCGCCCTGCGCGAGAACCGCGTCGTCGCCGGCCCCGGCCTCGCGCTGTCCCGCACCCCGTCCGGCACCGTCATCCGCCTGGCCGATTCCGCCTCCCGCGGCGGCGGCGGCCCCGCCGCGGCGGGGACCGTCCCCATCACCGCGAACCCGTGCCAGATCGCGGAAGCCGTCGCCGACGGCAGGCTCGGCCCCGCGAAATGCACGGCCTACCGGCTCGGCGCGGGCGGCCAGGTCGAGCAGTTCGTCTCCAGTCTTTACTGCATGAGCGCCGCCGAAACCGGCGGCCTGCCGGCGGACGCGTGGGTAGTCGGCTACGGCGGCGCGCTTTCCGCGTTCGCCGCCGTGATCCCGGACGACTTGGAAGAGGAGGCCTAGCCATGGCACAGGCAGCGTTCATACAAGTGCCGTGCGTGCTGCCGCGCACCCGTGCCGCCGCCGGATCGCAGTATCCCTTTTGCTACGCCGAAGCGGAGCTTCCCGGCGCCCTCCACGTCGTCCCGGCAAATGGCGCCGAAGCGCTCGTGCCCACCGGGCGCGTGATTTGCTTCACGGCCCTGCCGGACGGCGGAAGCGGCTGGGGCCTCTACGCCAAAGAAGACGCGATACTGCCGCACGCCATCGAAATCGACGGCATCGAAGCGACGTTCGGCGGCCTCGTCGACGGCTGCCCGACGTGGTCCGGCCACGTCGGCGGCGAGGCCAGGCGCGTCCACTACGCCCCCGAAGCGGACAGCTGGATCGCGCGCGAAGACGAAACGACCGCCCCGCTCGAATACTACTTGGACATCAACCAAAAATACCACGGCGACAGCTGGTGGACGCTCGAAAACTCCTCCGTGAATGCCGGTTGGTACCTGAAGCCCGGCACGTATCGCTTCCTCAAAGACGGCACGTACCTCGGCGACGCCGACGCCTCGGACTACATCGAAATCGTCGTCCCGGGCCCGGTGGCGACACTGCGCGAAGCCGGCTCCTCCCTCGCCGCGCCCTTCGGCTCGTACTTCGACGCGAAGGGCAAGCGCCACCTCGCATTCCTTGCGCCGACCTTCCGCGTGAATTTCGAAGGCACCGTCCACACGCTCGTCAACACCGCCTTCAACCTCTGGAGCGACGGCACCGCCGAGCTGCGCTACGACGGCTCCAACATCGGCGGCCAGGTCTCCCTGCGCATCGGCGCGCACGCATGGCGCGGAGAACTGCCCGCCCTGGGCGCGAGCGGCACGTCCGTCTTCGAACCCACCCAGGCGACCCTGGACAACTTCCCGGAAACGAAAAGCATCACCGTCTCCGTATCGGGCCTGCACGAACCCAAGAGCTTCGTCCTGCCCGACACCGTGGCCATGCTGGCGGAGGCGCGCACATGGCACTAGATCCGTTTGTCGGCAGCGCCGCCGCCCTGCAAACCCTCGTGCAGGCCACCGTCGAGCGCCTGCGCGTAGTCGGGGGCAGTGCGTGGAACGGTGAATGGACCCTCTTCCGCGCCCCGGAATTTCCCGCCCCCGAGACCCTTGCCAGGCTTTCCGCCACGCTTCACGCGGCCGGCGACCGTTTTCTCGCCGGCGGAGAAGTCAAGCGCATCCGCCCCGAAACCGAAGCGCTGCCGTACGCCGAAAAGTTCTGCGCCGTCCCCGCCGACCCGTCAACGTGGGAAGAAATGCAGGCCGACACCAGGAAAACGACCTTGGCGCTTCCTCGGCTCGACACCGTCCGCACGCTCTTCGGCCCCGCCGCCCTGCGCAAACTGCATCCGCGCAGCGCGCACATGCTCGCCCCCGCCCTGCGCGAAGGGTACGCCGCCGCGGCCGCAGCCTTCGCCGAAGCCCTGCAAGCCTTCCGCTACCGCCCCGCAACGTTTTGTGTAGGGTACGACGCCGAACGCCGTCAGACCGTCGAAAACGGGACCGCCCGGGAAAACCCCGACAACCACGACGGCATCATGCCGCCCGAAAGATTCGGAGACGCGACGTACTCCGGCGACCGGAGGCCCGAGACGCTTGCCAGCACGGGCTACAGACGTACGGAATATCCGGGCGATCCCGAGGGCGGCGTCGACCCCGAAACGCAGATCGAGCGCTGGACCCTACTTTCGACAATCTACGCCGCCAACCCCTGCGACATAAAAGCAGACCTGTACCTGCTCGTCGACGCAATCGAAGACGTGGACGACGGGCCGAACGTCGCCGGCCACCAAAAGCGCGGGCGCGCCTCCGCACCGGTCGAATTGCCCGGCAGCGTCGTCTCCCGCCTGGGCGAGTGGAAGTACTTCGGCACCATACAGCCGCACCGGGTCGTGGGGGTCGTCCGGCCCTATCGCGCCTCGCAAGTCCCGCTGCCGGACATTGACGAAAGCCTCGCGACCGTCACCGAGGTTCCGGCTGGCACCATAACGGAGGGCTCCGGCCGATACGTCCTCTGGGGCGTCCTGGACTACGGCCCCCACTTCCGCTTTGTCCCGGCCGGCCCCCGCGACGATTGCTGGGGCGCCGAATGGATGTACGAACAAGACTACGCCGAATACTTGCTGAACCTCCCCCGCACCACATGAACGAAACGCCGCAACCCGCCCCCATGCACCGCCCTTGCACCGCCCTTGCAGTCCTGACGGCCGCGCTCCGCCGCGGCCGCACCCGCCTCCTCGTTTTCGCGCTCCTCGTTTTCGCGCTGCCCTCCCTCGCCGAAGTGCGCACCTGGCGCGCGGACATCC
>JAFUXX010000357.1 GCA_017476965.1 Kiritimatiellia bacterium
CAGGCGGAGGCGGACGCCGTCGCCCGCGAAGCGGCCGCGCTCGCCGCCGCGGACCTGCCGATCACGGAGGAGCTGTGCGCGTACGAGGAGGCGCTCGCCCTCTTCGCCGAGGCGGGCCAGCACGACAAGGTCGGGCTGCTGCGCCACCGCAACGAGCCCGCGGTGCCGATATTGCGGTGCGGGGATTTCCTCGACCTGCGGCAGGGGCCGTGCGTGCCGTCGACAGGGCTGCTGCGCAATTTCTCGCTGTTCCTGCACGAAGGGGCGATCGTGCTGCAGATGCCGTCGCGGGACGACCCGGAAAACGTCGCGCCGTTCGCCCCGCAGGACGTCCTCCTGCGCGTGCGGCGCGAGCGTTCGCGCTGGGGCGACACTATCGGCGTGCACTGCGCGGCGGACCTCAACGAGGCCGTCGCCGGCCGCAGGATCGCCGACGTGATCGAGATGGTGGAGGCGGACCACGCCAAGCGCTTCGCCGGCCTCGCCGGGGAAATCGCCGGGCGCTCGCCCGTGCCGCGGATCGTGCTCATCGCCGGTCCGTCGTCCGCCGGCAAGACCACCTCCTGCCGCCGCCTTTCGATCCACCTCGGCGTGAACGGCCTGCGCCCGGTGCAGCTTTCGACGGACGACTACTTCGTCGCGGAGGCGGACGACCCGATCGGCCCGGACGGAAAGCCGGACTACGAGGACATCCGCGCGGTGGACGTGCCCGCGCTGCGCGCGGACCTGGCGGAGCTGCTGCGCGGCGGGTCCGTGAAGCGCCGGGTGTTCGACTTCAAGGCCAAGATCCCGGTGCGCACCGGCGAGACGCTGCGCCTCGGACCGGACGACGTGCTGCTCGTCGAGGGCATCCACGCGCTCAACCCGGCGCTCTCCGAGGGGCTGCCCGCGGACAGGATTTTCCGCATCTACCTCTCGGCGCTGCCGCAGCTCGGGATCGACGACAACAACTTCCTGCCGTCCTCCGACCTGCGCCTCGTGCGGCGGATCGTGCGCGACCACTTCTTCCGCGCCCGCGGCGCCCGCGAAACGCTCGGGATGTGGGCCTCGGTGCGGCGGGGCGAGGAAAAGTGGATATTCCCGTGGCAGGGCGCGGCGGACGCCGTGTTCGACTCGTCGCTCGACTACGAGCCCGCCGTGCTGCGGCCGTTCGCGGAGCCGCTCCTCGCGGAGGTGAAGCCGTCGGATCCGGAGTACGCCGCCGCGCGCCGCCTGCTCGGGCTCCTGCGCAACTTCCACGCGATCCCGGCGACGTCCGTCCCCGGCGATTCGATCCTGCGCGAGTACATCGGCGGGAGCCTCCTGCGCTACTGAGCCGCGGCGGAAGCGAAAGGGCTTGCCCGAAAAAGGGAAAAACGGCAGAATCCCCCGCCATGAGATGCCCTTCATGCACCGAGGACGACGACAAGGTCCTCGAAAGCCGCACCGTCCGGGGCGGCGCCGCGATCCGGCGGCGACGCGTCTGCCTGCGCTGCGGCCGCCGTTTCACGACCTACGAGGAAGTGCTGCGCGATTCGCTCGTCGTGGTGAAGCGCGACGGCCGGCGCGAGGAGTTCAGCCGCGCGAAGCTCGAGAACGGGATCGTGCGGTCGTGCCTCAAGCGCCCGGTTTCGATCCGCAAGATCGCGTCGATCGTGGACGGCATAATCGAGGAGATGGAGTCCCGGTACGAGCTCGAAATCCCGGCGCCCGCGATAGGCGACGCCGCGATGCGCGAGCTGCTGAAACTCGACGAGGTGGCGTACGTGCGCTACGCCTCCATCTACCGCCATTTCGCGAACCTCGACCAGTTCGTCGCGGAAATCCGCGACCTGCGGTCGCAGGACGAATCCGCGGCGCGGGACGGCGGGCCCGCACCCGCCGCCGCGCCGGCCCCGCCC
>JAFUXX010000358.1 GCA_017476965.1 Kiritimatiellia bacterium
ACGGCTGCCGGCTCCGCATCCGCGTCGCGCCGCGCGCTTCGAAGACCGAGGTCGCGGGCCTGCGCGACGGCGCGCTCAAGATACGCCTCAACGCGCCGCCCGTGGACGGCAAAGCCAACGCCGCGCTCGTAGAGTTCGTGGCGGACGCCCTGGGCGCGCCGAAACGCGCCGTTTCGATCGTCTCGGGAGAAACTTCCCGCGACAAAACCGTGGCCGTGCGCGGCGTGTCCGCCGCGCGGGCCGCGGCGGCATTCGACGTCCCGCCCGAAGGCGGGGAATGAAAACACTCCGACACCGACATGGATACACGGACCGCATGGTTCGCCGAAGCGCGCTTCGGCATGTTCATCCACTGGGGGCTCTACGCCCTGCCCGCCCGCCACGAATGGGTCAAGCACAACGAGTGCATCGCGGACGAAGCGTACGACCGCTACTTCGACCGCTTCGACCCCGACCTCTACGACCCGCGCGAATGGGCGCGCGCCGCGAAGGCCGCCGGGATGAAGTACGCGGTGCTGACGGCAAAGCACCACGAGGGCTTCTGCCTGTGGGACTCCGCCTTCACGGACTACAAGGCTCCCGCGACGCACGGCGCCGCGGCGGGGCGCGACCTGCTGCGCGAGTTCGTGGACGCCTTCCGCGCCGAGGGCCTGCGCGTCGGCTTCTACTACTCGCTGCTTGACTGGCACCACCCCGATTTCACGATCGACCGCCTGCACCCGCTGCGCAACCTCCCGCGCGGGGAGATCGACCGCCTCAACGCCGGCCGCGACATGAAGCGCTACGCCAAGTACATGCGCGACCAGGTGACGGAGCTGCTCACGAACTACGGGCGCATCGACATCATGTGGTTCGACTTCTCCTACCCCGGCCCCGGCAAGCCCGGCGAACTGCCCGGAAAGGGACGCGACGACTGGGAAAGCGAAAAGCTCGTCGAACTCGTGCGCTCGCTCCAGCCGCACGTGCTGGTGGACAACAGGCTCGACCTGCCCGGCGGCGGCGACTTCCTCACGCCCGAACAGTGGCAGTACGAGTTTCCCGAACGGCTCGCGGACGGCTCCGTGGCGCTCTGGGAAGGGTGCCAGACGTTTTCCGGCTCGTGGGGCTACCACCGCGACGAGGCGTCGTGGAAGAGCGGCAAACAGTGCGTGGAAATGCTCGTCCACCACGTGTCGCGCGGCGGCAACCTGATCATGAACGTCGGGCCCACGGCGCGCGGGCGCTTCGACTCGCGCGCAAAGGAGCGCCTCGCCGCATTCGCGGAGTGGATGGACCTGCACTCGCGCTCGATCTACGGCTGCACCGCGGCGCCGGCCGGTTTCGTCGAAGGAACCGGCACGCGCTACACGTGGAACCCGAAGACGAAGCGGCTCTACGTCCACGTCTTCGACTGGCCGCTCGTGCACCTCGCGCTGCCGGGGCTCGGCCGCCGCGCCAAGTACGCGCAGCTCCTCGGCGACGGCTCCGAGATCGTGATCTGGAACTCGTCGGAAAGCTCGTCCCCGCGCGACAAGCACTGCCCGCCGGACACGCTCATGATGGCGCTTCCGGTCCGGCGGCCGGACGTCGCGGTGCCGGTGGTCGAAGTCTTCCTCGACTGACCGGCGCGGGGCGGCGCGAAAAAAGAAACGCGGCGCGGCGGCGCCGCCGGCGCTCAGGCTCCGGCGGCGCCGAACTGCAGGCCGTAGAGGCGGGCGAAAATGCCGCCGGGTATCGCGAGCAGTTCCTCGCGCGTGCCGTATTCGGGGATGCCGCCGTCCGCGACGACCGCGATGCGCTTGCACTTCGCGACGGTCGAGAGGCGGTGCGCGACGACGATCACCGTGAGGTGGTCCATGAGGTCGTCGATCGCGGCCTGGACGGCGCGTTCGCTGTCGGTGTCGAGCGCGGAGGTGGCTTCGTCGAGAATGAGCACCTCGGGCTTGCGCAGGAGCGCGCGGGCGATCGCGATGCGCTGCTTCTGGCCGCC
>JAFUXX010000359.1 GCA_017476965.1 Kiritimatiellia bacterium
CGCCGCCGCGGCCGTCGCGCGCATCATGGGGTACTGGGGTCTCGATTTCCTCGACCAGCACCAGATAGCGGGCTGGGCGGAGAGCGACCCGGCCGCCGGCACTTCGCCCGAGGCGCTGGCGAAGGGCCTTTCGCGCGTGCTGCACGACCGCTACGGCCTCGCGTTCCGCGCGCTGCCCGCGGGCGGATTCGATTTGATGGACGTCGTGCGCGAGTACAACAAGGCCGCGCGGAAAGAAGGCATGGCCGAGGTGCGCGCCGTGCCCGACCCCGCGACGCGGGCGGTCGACGGCGAAGCGGTCCTGCGCGAATTCGACCCCGCGCTCTTCATGCGCGTCCGCTCGCAGAACGCCGCGAAGCTGCGCGCCTGGACCGGACTCGTGCGCAAGTCCGTCGATTCCGGAATCCCGCTCGTCTGGAGCGTGGTGCTCGGATTCGCCCCGGAAGAGCCGCCGCTGCCGGGGGCGTCCGGCGCGCACGTGCGCATCATAACGGGGTACGACGACGCGCGGGGCGTCGTGGTCTACACCGACAGCTGGGGCGCCGGCCACGAGCGCAAGGAAATGCCCTACGCCGCCGCGGCCGCCATCACGACGGCCCTGCACTCCATCGCGCCGACGCCGAACTAGCCTTCGGCGGGAGCCGCGGGCGGCGGCGACGCGCCGCCGACGAGCAGCTTGTACTCCACCGAGTCGAGCAGCGCCTGCCAGGCCGCCTCGATGATGTTCGGCGACACGCCGACCGTTCCCCAGCGCGAATCGCCGTCCGTCGATTCGATGAGGACGCGCGTCACCGCCTTCGTGGCCTCCTTCGAGTCGAGGATGCGCACGCGGAAGTCCGTCAGCACGACCTTCGCGATTTCGGGGTAGAATTTCGTCAGCGCATGGCGCAGCGCCTTGTCGAGCGCGTCCACCGGGCCTTCGCGGCTCTCCGCCGCCGAAAGCTCGGAATGCCCGCCGACGCGGATCTTGACCGTCGCTTCGGACATGCACGGCTCCGCGCCGCCGCGCTTTTCGACGAACACGCGGAAGCCGTCCAGTTCGAAAAACGGCTTGTGCGCGCCGAGCGCCTTGCGCGCGAGGATGCGGAACGAGGCGTCGGCCGATTCGAACGAGAACCCGCCCGCCTCGCGCGATTTGAGCGCTTCCACGACGCGGCGGACCTCTTCGCGCGTGAGGTCGCCGTCGGGACCGGAGCTCGACAGCTCTTCCGTCGCGCCGGACTGCTTCAGGCGGTAGAGGACGTTCGCCGCGCCGGAGAGTTCGCTCAGCACGACGTGCCGCTCGTTGCCGACGAGAGCGGGATCGACGTGTTCGAACGTCGCGGGGTTGCGCCGCACTCCGGCGACGTGGGCCCCGGCCTTGTGGCTGAACGCCGCTTCGCCGACGAACGGCGCGCGCGGGTCGGGGCGGCGGTTCACGAGGTCGTCCGCCGCGAGCGAAAGCTGGCGCAGGGTGCGGAGCTTTTCCGGGGGCACGGCAGCCGCGCCGAGCTTGAGCTGGAGCAGCGGCACGAGCGTCGTGAGATTCGCGTTGCCGGCGCGTTCGCCGTAGCCGTTCACGCAGCCCTGCACGAGCCGGGCCCCGGCGCGGAACGCTTCGAGGCTGTTGGCGACGGCGAGGCCGCAGTCGTCGTGCGCGTGGATGCCG
>JAFUXX010000038.1 GCA_017476965.1 Kiritimatiellia bacterium
CCCCGCCCCGGCGCGGTCGCCCGGGCCGCCGACGACGAACACGCGGGCGTCCGATTCGCGCACGATGATGCGGATGGCCTCGGCGAACCGCTCCGCGGGCCAGTTCTTGCTCTCCCACCGCGAAAACGGGGCGACCGCGACCGCGGGGCCGCCGAGGGAAGCGAGCTCGGGCGCGAGCGCGGCGAGGTCGGTTTCCGGGACGCGCAACGGGAAGCGCGGGACGTCCGGCACCGGGATGCCGAGGACGGGCAGCACGGCGAGGCATTCGTCCACGGCGTGGCGGCGCGGGGAAAACGGCGGAAGCGGCTTTTCGGTGTAGAAAAACCGGGACCCCTCGCGCGAAAACGGTGGGCCGACGACGCGCGCGCCCTTTTCCCGGCGCGCGGCGCGGGCGACGGCCGCGCTTTTGAGGAGCCCCTGGAAGTCGACGACGAGCGAGTAGCGGCCGCCGGCGCGGAGCCTGCGGACGTCGCGCAGCCACTGGACGGGGCTCGACGGCCGGGACACGGTCACGACGCGGTCGACGCACGAAAAAAGGGAAACGAGGCCGGCGAACTGCGGTTGCACGGCCCAATCGACGGGAACTCCCAGCGCATCGCGGATTTCCGCGACCGCCGGGAGTGCGTGGAGCGCGTCCCCGAGGGAACTGAGCTTTACGACGAGGACCCGCCCCTCCATGGGCTTGCTCAATCCGCGGAGCCGGCGGAAGCGTCCTCCTCGTCCTCCGGCGCGTCGAACGGCGTCAGGGGCTCGGGATCCATGGCGTCGAGGTTGGAGGAGAGCCAGTTGCGCCAGACGGCGTCGCCCATGTCGGCGGAAAGGTTGCGGCGGACGCCGTCCCGGACGCGTTCGAGAACGGCCAGAGCCTCGGGCTCGCGCTCGACGACCTGGAAGAAGAGCACGCCGCCGGGCACGGGAACGCCTTCGCGGCAGAGTTCGCCGGGGCCGAGCTGGAGCATCGCCTGGGCGACGCTGCGCGGCGAGGCGACGACCTGCGTGCCGGCCTGCGCGTCGAGGTAGGAGAACACGAAATTGGTGCCGGCGTCCATGCCGTTTTCGGCGGCGATTTCGGCGAAAGTCCTGCCGGCGCCGAGGCCGGTGGCGAACGTGTCGCGCATGGCGGTGGCGTCGCTCTGGAAGAGGCGGCCGGCCTTGTCCTCGCGGGCGTCCTTTTCGACGCGATCGCGGATCGCGTCGAACGCCGGGACGCTGGAGGGCACGACTTCGAGCAGGCGGGCCACGACGGGGGCGTCCGTCGTTTCGTCGCCGATGGCGTCGGTCACCATGTCGCGGACGGAGCCGCCTTCGAGGGCGAACACGGCGTCGGACACGGCCTGGCCGCGCGGCACGCCGACCGGGACGGAGCCGACGGCGAAAAGCGCGGTGGTGGTGACGGTGCGGCCGGCCTCGGCGGCGGCGGCTTCGAAATCGATGGAATCGGGGCTCTGGTCCTTGGCATCCCAGAAGCGGTCGGCGAACTCGGCGGCGGCGCGGTACGCGGCTTCGCGCGCGGAGACGGCGGCGAGGGCCTTTTCGATTTCGGGGCGGACCTCGTCGAGCGGGCGCTCGGTTTCGTTGCCGTCGGCGTCCTTGGTCTTGAAATCGGCTATGTGCTCGTCGTAATAGGCGAATACGTCGTCGTCCTCGACCGCGGTCTCCTGCGGGAACTCGGAAGAGGGAAACGACACCCAGACGGCGGAACGGTACTCGGGCAGGCGGTAGAGGTCCTGGTGGTTCTCGTAGAACGCCTTGGCCTCTTCGGCGGAGAGCTCGACGGTCGCGGCGTCGCGCTTGTTCTCGAACGTCGCGGCGCGGAGGGTGTAGAGGTCGCTCAAGCCGCGGGCGCGGTCCTCCACCACGGAAGGCGCGGCCCACGGGCCGGTGGCGACGAGGCCCTGGAGCATGCGCAGCGAAATGCCGGCGCGGACTGTCTCCTGGTACGCGACGGGCGTGTAGCCCTGCGCGCGGAGGATGGAGCGGTAGCGGCCGCGGTCGAACTCGCCGTCCTCGCCGCGGAACGCGGGATCGGAGCGGATGATGCGCGCGAGCAGGTCGTCCGAAACGGTCAGGCCGAGTTCGCGGGCGCGGACGAGCGCCGCGTAGCGCACCCAGACGTCGCGGGCGGTGGCGTCGCGGTCCTCGTCGCGGATCATGCGGGAGGCGAGCTCGAACAAGTTCGGATCGACGGCCTTGTCGCCGAGCCGGCCGATGCGGGTCTCGACGGCGCGGCTGCGCTCGGACGCGCTGAAGATGTCCGAGGCGCCGAACGCGACCGCGACGACAATCGCGAACGCTGCCCAGACCCACTTGTTTTTCACCATGTTGTTGAACTTGATTATGAACATGGCATTTCCATCCTGTCTCTTGTCGGTCGGTCGATCGTTTTCTGCTCCGGCCGGGCGCCGCGCCGGTCAGGCGCGCCCGTTTCCGGTGAAAAGGGGGCGCCCCTGCCTAGTGTTCCAGGGACGCCCCCAGGGGGTTGTCGCGGGTCGCCCCGGACTTAGAGGTTGCCGTGGGGGGTCGCGTCGGGCTGCGTCGTGGGCGTCTTCTTGGAAGCCTTGGACGGACGACGGGCGGGGACGGCCTCGGCGGCGCCGGGATCGGTGATGTCGCCGGTCCAGACTTCGAGCCCGGACGGAGTCGTCGGGACGGGAGCGTACTCGTAGGCGGAATCCTCGATCGCGCGCTCGAGATCGGCGATGTCCATCGTGTCGGCAGGCTCGGCCTCCTCTTCCTCGGCGGCGGGAGCGGCCTCTTCGGCCTCTTCGGCCTCTTCGGCCTCTTCGGCGGCCTCGGCGGCTTCGGCGGCCTCTTCCTTGACCTCCTCGGCGGCGGCCTCGGCGGCGGGAGCGGCTTCCTCGGCGGCGGCCTCGGCAACGGCCTCGACGGCCTCCTCGGCGGCGGCTTCGGCTTCGTCCGCCAGAACGGCGGGCGTGACGGCGGCGCAGAAAGCGGCCGCGGCGATCATCGTGACGGTTTTGTTCATTGCTGTGTTCTCGGTTCTGTTTGTTGTGTCCGGTGAACGGCCCGCCGTGCGCCGGAGCTTGTTGAAATCGTGTCCTGTCGTCGGGCTACCACTCGTCTCCGAAACCCTCGAAGCCGGAGAAGTCGCCGGCGCCTTCCGCGGAGTCGAACCCCGCGTCGTCGCCGCCGTCGCCCTCGTCGCCGAATTCGGAGAAAGCCTCCTCGCCGCCCTGCTCGGGCAGGGACGACTCCGCGTTGCCGACGCCGGTCTGGCCCTCGAGGTAGCTGTACGCCAGCACGGGGCCCTCCGCATCCTGCGACGGCGGGGGGAAGGAAACCATGACGGAAACCGACATGCGGTGGCCGATCGCGGCGAACTGGCGCCAGATCTTGCCGACGGTGCGGGACTTGAACCACACCGTTTCCTCCGCGTCGGCCCCCTTCTCGAACGCAACGGAGAACTCGCCGCTGCCGGTCGCGATCTTGGTGAAGCTGTCGGTGCCGGAAACGACGATCTCGGTGTTGTGGCGCAGGCGCGAAACCTTGAACTGCTTGCCGACGAGCTCCATGTGGCCGGCGGGGGCGGCGAACTTGCAGACCCACTCGCCTTCGCCGCGGCCGGGGGAGACCTTGATCTGGTTCTGGTCGGACATCCTCACCGCGTCGCAGAGCGGGGTGCGCACGACGACGGCTTCGAGGTTGGCCTCGGCCGCGGCGTCGCCCGCGGCGGCGCCGGTCTTGGAAACGGGGGCCGTGAGGTACGTCGTGATGGAGCCTTCGAGCAGCTCCACGACCTTGCGCTCGCGCACGCCGCCTTCGCCGGCCGTCGTTTCGTCGAGAAAACGGACCTTGGCGCCGGGCGAGAGACGGAAGCGGAAGTCGGGGGCGAGCTGCACGATCGCGCCGGGCTTGCCGGGATCGAGCTTCGCGCGCTTGGCGGCCTTGATCTCCTCGGGCGTGAGGGCGGCCGGGATCTCGACCACGGTGCCGTACGGATACGCGTGGTCCGCGAGAAGGGCCTCCTCTTCGCCGCCGGGCCTGCACGCGGTGGCCGAACCGGTGACCTTCGCCGCCACGAACAGCGGATCGAACAGGGCGGCACCGGCACCGGCGGCACCGGCAACCATCAACGCGACCGCGGCGAAACCGCTCGGACGAAGGGAACGCATGAATCGGACTCCGTGTGAAATTGACGTGAACGGCGGCAATGATATCGGGCCGCGGAAGCAAAGTCAAGAGCGCAACGCGCCCGAAACGCGCCGGGGCGGGATTTTTGACAACGCGCGCGCCCGGGAGTAGTATCGCGACCCGTTGCGCGGCGCCGCCGGGGCGCGGGCCCGCGCCCCGGAAGGCACACACCACGCGCCCCGGAAGGCACACACGATGCACTACAAACATTTCGATCCGGTCGCGATCGCCGAGCGCTCGCTCAACTACCTGACCCGGATGACGGATCCGGCCAACGACCACCTGCCGTACTGGCTGATCCTCCCGAACAAGAAGCCGGCCGAGGCCGCGCACTGCCGCGTGGACGACGCGGAGCTCGTCGCCTCCTGGTACGAGGGGCTCGACGCCACGCGCAAGATCCTCGCCACGGACCGCGGCGGCGACGTGCTCGCCTCGTTCCGCCGTTTCCTGCTCTCGTCCTGGGGGCCCAAGGGCCTGCGCTACCACCGCAAGTACCCGTGGACGCACACCATGCACAGCTCGTTCCACGAAATGGGCTACGTGCTTTCCGCGATGAACCGCCTCTGCGCCAACGACCCTTCGGACGCGGAGGCGGAAAAGCGCACGGCGGCGCTCGTCCGCGGAATGCGCTCGCTCGTGATCGAGCGCAAGGTGCGCACGTTCTGGTCCGGCGATTTCGCCGAGCCCGATCCGGTGTACGAGTTCCCCAACGACGTCTACCTGCTCGACGGCGGGTTCGACACGACGCGCCACACCGGCCGCGGCGAACAGTGCATCCGCAACGCCGTCGTGCTGGAAGGCCTCGTGGACCGCTGGTTCGCGGCGGGCGACGAGGTCGCGCTCGACCTCGCGCGCGGCATCGCCAACCACCTGCTCGGCCCCGCGCGCTACTTCAACTGGAAGATGGAGTTCATGGGCCACGTCCACTCCACGGTCTGGGTCGCGGTCGGGCTCGCGAAGCTCCACCGCGCGACCGGCGACGCCAAGTACCTCTCCGCCGCGAAGGGGATATACGACTACGCCCGCTCGCTTTCCTCCTCTTTCGGCTGGGTCCCCGAATACGCGCAGTGGCACCCGATGGCGGAGGAACACTGCGAAACGTGCTGCATCAAGGACATGCTCGTGCTCGCGCGCGAGCTCGTGCGCTGCGGCCACCCCGAGTACTGGAACGACTTCGACCTCTTCGCCCGCAACCAGTTCGCCGAGAACCAGATCGACAGCGCCACGTACGTCGTGTGCGACGAATCGCTCCCCGATTCGGCCGACGGCTCCATCACGCACCACGACATCGGCGGCCGCATGATCGGCGGGTTCACCGGCGGGTCGCTCCCCAACAGCATCTCGATCAACAAGTTCCGCTCCATCGCCGGTTGCTGCGGCGGCACGGCCCCGCAGGCGCTCCAGGTCGTCTGGGACTGCGCGGTGGAGAAGGAGAACGGCGTCTGGACCGTGAACGTCCCGCTCGACCGCGAGACCGCGGCCTGGAAGCTCGTTTCGCGCTACCCGGACGAAGGATCGATGGCGATCACGCTCAAGCGCGGCGGCCGCGCCGGCTTCCGCCGCTACAAGTGGATGGGCCGCGCGCCGCGCGGGTTCGTGGACGGCGCCGAGGTCGCGCTGGAGGAAAATAACGGGGTGCTGCTCTTCCCGCGCCTCAAGCCCGGCCAGACCGCCGAGCTGCGCCACCCGATCCGCACCGCGGTGCGCCCCGAGCGCGTCGCCGGCAAGACGTACAGGATTTCCTGGCGCGGGCCGGACGTGGTGGACGTCTTCCCGCGCGGCGAACACCTGCGCCTCTTCCAGCGAGACCTCGACAGGAAGCCGTACCTGCCGAAGCCGTCCGACGTGACGAACGAAACCGCTTCCAACTACGGACCCACGCAACAGACCAAGGCTCCTTCCGGCGCGCCCGGCGGCGAAGTGAAATCCGCAGCCAAGGGCAAGCCCGCGAAGGCGAGGGCCAAGCGCACTCCCGCGAAGGCCAAAGCAAAGCCCGCGAAAGCGAAAGCAGCAAAGCGCGGCTGAAACACCGGGTCGGAAAACAAATGAACGGAATCCTCCTGCTCCTCGGCACGACCGCCGCGTTCGCGGCGGCGTATTTCCTCTACGGCGGCCTCCTCGACCGCCTTCTCGGGATCGACCCCTCCCGCCCCACCCCGGCCGTCGCGTCGGGCGACGGGATCGACTACGTCCCCGCGCACCCTGCGGTCCTCTTCGGCCACCACTTCGCCTCGATCGCCGGCGCCGGCCCCATCGTCGGCCCCATCGCGGCGGCGTATTTCGGCTGGGGCGCGGTCGTGGCGTGGGTCGTGCTCGGCTGCATCTTCATCGGCGCGGTGCACGACATGCTGTCGCTCTTCCTCTCCGTGAGGCACGGCGGCAAGTCGATCGCGAGCGTGATCGAAACCGTGCTCGGCCGCCCGGGCAAGATACTCTTCCTGCTCTTCTGCTGGAGCACGCTCGTGCTCGTCTGCGCCGAGTTCACTCGCCAGGTCGCCGCGACGTTCGTCGGCACCCCCGCCGTCGCCACGTCTTCGCTGCTCTTCATCGCGCTCGCCGTCGTGTTCGGCGTGACGGTCAACAAGTTCAAGGTCGCCGTGCTGCCCGCGACGCTCGTGTTCGTGCCGGTCATGTTCGCCTGCGTGTGGGTGGGCACGGCGCTGCCGCTCGACCTCTGCTCCGCGTTCGGCCTCTCGCCCGATGGCGCCCGCACGGCGTGGACGGTCGTCCTGCTCGTCTACTGCTTCCTCGCCTCGACGCTCCCGGTCTGGATGCTGCTGCAGCCGCGCGACTACCTCAACAGCTACCTGCTCTACGCGATGATGGCGCTCGGGGTCCTCGGCGTGGTGGCGGCCAATCCCGAGATACACCTCGACGCCTTCGCCGGCTGGCGCGCCGCGAACGCCGCGGGCCGGCAGATGCCGCTCTTCCCGTTCCTCTTCATCACGATCGCGTGCGGCGCGTGCTCCGGCTTCCACTCGCTCGTGGCGTCCGGCACGACGGCCAAGCAGCTCGCGAACGAAAAGCACGTCCGCCCCGTCGCCTACGGCGGAATGCTGCTCGAAGGCGTGCTGGCCGTACTCGCGCTGCTCGCCGTCGGGACGTTCGCGCAGGACGAACTGCTCGCGAAGCTCGGCTCCGCGACGCCCGTCGCGCTCTTCGCGGGCGGCCTCGCCGGATTCTGCACCAAGTTCGGCCTCCCGGCGGAAACCGGCGCCGTTTTCATGTCGCTCGCCGTCTCCGCGTTCCTCATGACGAGCGTGGACACCGCGACGCGCCTCGCCCGCTTCTCCTGGCAGGAGCTTTTCTCCGCCGGCGAAGGCACCGCCGCGCCCGCGGAGAAGAGCAAGCGCCCGTCGCCGGCGCGCGCCGCGGTCTCCAACATGTACGTCGCGACCGGCCTCGTGGTCGGCCTCGTGGCGCTGCTGCTTCTCGGCAACCCGGAGGCGGCGAAAAACCTCTGGAACGTGTTCGCCTCCGCGAACCAGCTGCTCGCCGGCCTCACGCTCTTCACCGCCGCGCTGTGGCTCTACAAGAACCGCAAGGCGTGGTGGGTCGCGCTCTTCCCGATGCTGTTCATGCTCGCCGTCTCTTCGGCCGGGCTCTACATGCTCTGCACCGGCTCGTGGCAGGCCGGAAACGCGACGCTCGGCGCCGTGACAGCCGCCCTGCTCGCGCTCGCCGCGGTGCTCGTCGTCCTCGCCGTGGTCCGCTTCGTGCAGGCCGGGCGAACCAAACGCGCGTAGTCCGCGTTTCACCCGTCGATGGCGGAAATACGCAAAAACCTGGCCGTCGGCCACTTCTACAACGCGCCGTTCCGGGAGACGTGCGCGCGATTCCTCCCTCGCATCGCCGAGGTGTTCTTCGCGTGGCCGGGCGTGCTCTCGTGCCGCCCGGCGCCGGAGTTCACCCCCGAGGTGCGCGAGCGGCTCTTCGGCGACCTGCGCTGGGCGCGCGCACGCGGCATCCGCCTCGACACGCTCTTCAACGCCAACTGCTACGGCGACGCCGCGATAAGCACGGAGCTCGCCGACTTCGTGGAGAAGACGCTCCGGGAGATGGATTCGGAGGGGCTGTTCCCGGACGTCGTCACGACCACGTCGCCCTTCGTCGCCCGCGTCCTGCGCGTGCGCTTCCCGTCGGTGCGCATCCGCGCCTCGGTGAACATGCGCATCCACGGCACCGTGGGGTTCGACTACGCCTCGGACCTCTTCGACGAGTTCTACCTCTCGCGCGAGCGCCAGCGCGACCTTTCCTACGCGCGCCGCGCGGCGGAATGGGCGCGCGAGCGCGGCAAGACCGTCGGGATGCAGGTGAACAGCGGCTGCCTGCGCGAATGCCCGTTCCAGACGTTCCACGACAACCTCCACGGCCACGGCGACGGCCGCCGCCCGTCGGACGCCGCCGCGGCGAAAAAATTCGACTTCTCGTTTTTCCGCTGCAAGACGCACTACGCGGCCGGCGGCGGCGCGCTCGTCGATTTCCTGCGCTCTACGTGGGTGCGCCCCGAGGACGTGCCGCTGTGGGAGGACGCCGGAATCTCGCTCTTCAAGGTCGCGATCCGCCGCCACCCACGCCCCGTCGAAACGCTCCGCGCCTACGCGGAGTACTCCTTCGACGGCAACCTCGTTTCGCTGATGGACCCCGACCACTCCGCCGCGTTCGCGCCGCTCGTCCTCGACAACAAGCGCTTCCCGGCGGACTGGGCGGTTTCCGGCGTCGGCGCGGCCTGCGCCGGCGACTGCCGCGGTTGCGGCCGCTGCGAAGAAATTTTCCGCCGCGTGGCGGTCCGCGCCGCGGACGCGCGCTGAAGGATCCGGCAAAAATGGACTCGAACGCCAAGCCCGACGGCAGCGCGGGGCGCCCCCGCGGGATGCTGCGCTTTTTCATCCCGCTCGCGGTGCAGTCCGCGAGCATGAGTTTCTCGTACCTGCTCGTCTCGGCGATCGTCACGCACGGTCCGCTCGGCACGGCGGAGTACGCGGCGTTTTCGCAGGGGCTCTCGGTGCTCTGGGTCCTCGCGGCGCTCGGCATGGGCCTGCCCACCACGGCGATGGTGTTCGGGCGGACGCGCACCAACGTCCGCAACTTCGAGCGCCTCAACATGCGCCTCATGCTCGGCACCAACCTGCTGCAGCTTCTCGTGTGCCTGCCGCCGCTCGACGGCCTCGTGTTCGGTTCGATCCTCGGCTTCGCGGATTCGCCGGAGCTGTTTTCGGTGGCCCGGTTCACGCTCCTCGGGTGCATACCGGTGCAGATGCTCTTCTACCGGCGCAACATGTACCTCGCGCGCCTGCTCGTCGAAAAGCGCACCGGCCGCGCCAACCTCGCCACGATGGCGCGCATCGCGCTCGGCATCGCGATTTCGCCGGTCTTCGTGCGCGCCGGGCTCACGGGCTACCGCTGGGGCGTCGTGGCGATGACGGTGCCCGTGTACCTCGAGTTTTTCCTCACGCGCCTTTTCGCCATGCCCGGCCTGCGCGCGCTCGAAGACCCGCCGGACGCCGAGCGCGCCTCCGCGATGCAGCAGCTGCGCTTCACCGTCCCGCTTTCCTTCGGCGGCCTGATGCTCTCGATCTCCGGCTTCATGACGGGCTTCTTCCTCGGGCACCTGCCGGACGCGGACAGCGTCCTCGCCGTGCACTACATCATGCTCGGCGTCGTGAACCCGGTCTCGTTCGCCGCGCTGCGCATCCAGTCCGTCACGATCGCGTTCGCGGACGAAACGGACGGCGGCCGCGGCGTGCTGCCGTTCGCGCTCGCCGTCGGCGCCGCGTTTTCGTGCGTCACGCTCGTCGGCCAGGTCCCCGCGATCGCGCGGTGGTACTTCGACGGCGTCCAGAACCTCGGCGCGGACCGCGTCCCCGCCGCCGCCGCCGCGATGCTCGCCG
>JAFUXX010000039.1 GCA_017476965.1 Kiritimatiellia bacterium
CGGTCTCGCACTCGCATGGGTTCTTGCCGCACTTCGCGCAGACGACCGGGCCGTCCCACCCTTCGTCGCGGAAGTTCTTCGTCGCGCCCGTGAAATCGTAGATGGTGAAATAGGCCTTGCCGTCGTAGCGGCGCGTCCCGCGCCCGATGATCTGCTTGAATTCTACCATGCTCTTCACTTCCTTCAGCAGGACGATCGAGCGGACGTTGCAGGCATCGACTCCGGTGGTGAGCTTCTGCGACGTGGTGAGAATCGTCGGGAGAGTCGATTCGTTGTCGCGGAACCTCTTGAGGTACTGCTCGCCGGCGGCGGCGTCTTCCGCCGTCACGCGGACGCAGTAGTCGGAATCGACGATTCCGAAGCGTTTCTTCGCCTCCTTGCGCAGCGCTTCCGCCATGCGCTGCGCGTGCGCCTGCGTGGCGCAGAAGACGATTGCCTTTTCGCGAGGCGGCATCTTCGTGAAAAGTTCCTCGGCGAAATGGGCGTCCCGCTCGCGGATGACGATCCGGGCGCGCTCGATTTCGTCGGGCGAGTATGTCTTCGCGAGATCGACGGCGCCCGGATCGGAAATGAGGTCGCCTTCGACGTAGCCGTATTCGCGGATGGTCGATTCGCAAAGTTTCACGCGATAGGGCGAGAGGAAGCCGTCCGCGATTCCCTGTGCAAGGGAGTATTCGTAGGCCGGCTTGCCGAAGTATTCGTAGGTGGAGCCGTTGTCGTCGCACTTGGGCGTCGCCGTGAGGCCGAGGTGCGACGCGGACGAAAAGTAGTCCAGGATCGCCCGCCAGGCCGACTCGTCGTTGGCGCCGCCGCGATGGCACTCGTCGATGATCACGAGGTCGAAGAAATCCCGCCGGAACTTCGTGTATTTCACTTGCAGTTCCCCTTCGCCGATGTCGTCCCCTTCGCCCTTGCCCATGAGCGTCTGGTAGAGGGTGAAATAGACGGAGCGGTCCAGCGGCGGCTCGTCCGTCGCCGCATGGAGGCGGTAGCACTTGCCGGGAGGCAGGTCGAACGTCTCCATCGCCTGGTCGGCGAGGATGTTGCGGTCGGCCAGGAAGAGAACGCGCGGCTCGCGCACGCCGAACCCCGCCTTCGACCACAGCGCCCCCATCAGTTTCCAGACGATCTGGAAGGCGATCATCGTCTTGCCGGTGCCCGTGGCGAGCGTGACGAGCGCGTTCTTGCCGCCGCGGCCCAGGACGCGGATGACGCTCTCCACGGCCCGCTCCTGGTAGTAGCGAACCTCGCGCCCGCCCGGCTTCGCCCACGGCACCTGCCGCGCCCGCCTTTCCAATTCGCTTTCGCCGTCCGATTGCGCGAGAAGCGGCAGGAGCTCCTGAGGCGTCGGAAAGACCATGAACTCCACGTCGCTCGTCGTGCCGAGCGCAAGATCGATGGAGCGGACGGAGCGCCCGTTCGTGCAGTAGGCGAACCGCACGCCCAGCGCCTTCGCGTAGAAGCGCGCCTGCGTCTCTCCTTCGCCCACGTCCGCCGAGTATTTCTTGGCCTCCACCACGGCGATGCGGCGTCCCGCGTACATCAGCACGTAGTCGGCGCGAAGCGGCGAGTGCGACCGGCCGTCCGCCTCCACGCGCCCCGGCGCGACCGTTTGCTCGACGGCGATCTTCGCCGGAGCCGTTTCCCAACCGGCGTCGCGCAGCGCCGGGTCGATGTAGTTGTAGCGCGTCTGCGCCTCGTTCATGGAAGACGGGCTCATTCGAACGCCTCCTTGAGAATCGCCTTGCGAAGCGCCGCGCACGCGTCGGCGCCCGCCCGCGCCAGCCGGGCCAACTTGTCGCACCGCTCCCGCGCCGCATCCAGCCGCGCCACGATGGAACGCTGGACGGAAAGAGGGGGGAGTGGAAGGGAGATTGCTCGAATAGCTTCGGAAGTTGTGCTTGGTCTGCCTGAAGACGGGCAAAGTGCATAAAAGTCGAAATTTAGGCAAAAGAACCAAAGGTATTCCGCACTAAGAATTTCGTTTGGAATCAGACCAAAACAAGTGTCTATATTCCAGAACGGTTCTTTTACGAGAAGGGGGTTATTGAGCGTTCCTTTGCGTCCAACTATAACCGAATTGGCAGGGCATCGATACGATGAAGCTCGTCCCATTATGCCACCAGTGCCATAGATTGGATATTGGCCATCGCTCGCTACAACATCTTTGTAATCTGCGCCTGCTCGCACCTCGCACACATCGCCGAGCCGCACGAGCGGCCACCTTGCCACCCTAGACTCCCTAGATTTCCTAGGCTCCCTAGATTCTCCAGTCTCTTCGGCGCCCCCGTCTGTTTCTTCCGCGGGCGAGCCGCCCGCGCCCCCAGAGGAGAGAACCTCGCCGATTTCGGCGTAGAGGCGCTGGATTTCGGCTTCGCACTCCGCCGCCGTCGGCGTCTTCGTCTCTGCGACGTTGGGGTTGACGAGCGAAAGGTCGAATGTCGTCTGGTCGAGTGTCGCGGGGTCGATCGTCCAATAGGAGGAGACATCTCCGGGAGCGCGGTTCGCTTCGTCCCCGTCGGGCTTCTTCCAGAAGCCCTTCGCGAGCGACTCGAACTCCGCCAGGTCGCTCTCCAGAAGCGGCCGCTTCTTGCCGAGGTTCACGCCCTTGAGGTCGAGCTGGTAGCAGTTTATCGGCTCGGTTGTCGGGCCGTCTTTCGTGAAGAAGAGGACCACGGTGTGGACGCCGGCCGTGAAGACCTTTTGCGGCAGGTCGAGGATCCAGTGGAGGCGGCACTTCGAAAGAAGCATCTTCCGGATCGCGATCGAGCCGTTGTCGGCATTGGAAAGGAAGGTGTTTTTGATGATGACCGCAGCGCGGCCGCCGCGCTTGAGCTTCGCGATGAAATACTCCATGAAGAGGAGCGCCGACTCGCTCGTGGAGACCGTGAATTTCGCCTTGCAGCGGTCGTCCACGTTCGCGCCGAACGGGGGATTCGCGCCTATGACGTCCACGCGGTCGCGGCTCTCGAAGTTGGCGATGTCCGTCATGAGCGTGTCGCCGTAGCGGATGGACGGCGCCTCCAGGCCGTGGAGGATGCAGTTCATCTGGGCCGTGAGGAAGGCGATCGGCTTGGCCTCGCCGCCGGTGATCGTGCCGGACTGGAGGCGCTTGTAGGCGTCGGCGTCGCTGCGGGCCTTTTCGCGCATGTGGACGAAAGCCTCGCAGAGGAAGCCGCCGGAGCCGCAGGCGCTGTCGTCGAAGGTCTCGCCGGGAGCGGGGTCGAGCAGGCGGATCATCGAGCGGATGAGCGGGCGCGGCGTGTAATACTGGCCGCCGGCGCGGCCCGCGTTGCCCATGTCGGCAAGGCGCTCCTCGTAGAGGACGGAAAGCTCGTGGCGCTCCTCCTCCGTCTGGAACTTGAGCGGCTCCATGAGGGCGATCACCTCGCGCAGGAGATAGCCGTCGGTGAAGCGGCAGTTCAGGTTTTCGAAAATCTTCCCGATGCGATACTGGATCGAGCTCACCGGATTGCTCTGGGCGAGGCGGGCGAGATTCGGGAAGAGGTCGAGGTTGACGAAGCGGATGAGCTCGTCGCCCGTGGGGGCGCGATCGTAGTCGAACGAGCCGTCCTCCATGCGCGGGTAGGCCCATGAAGACCAGCGCAGTTTTTCGGGCAGGGCCGGCACGTAGGGAACGTGGAGCATCTGCGCCTCGAGGCGGCGCTCCTCCTCGTGGGCGTCGATGTAGCGCAGGAAGAGGAGCCAGCTCGACTGCTCCATGTAGTCGAGGGCGCCGCCGCAGGCGCTGCCCGGCATGCGCATCTTGTCGTCGATCGCCTTGAAAGCGGCCGTGGCCGACCTCGCCCCGGCGTCCCTCGCGCCTTCGCGCCTTTGCGTTGAAATGTCCGTTGGCATGACGTTCTTCTCTTCATCGGTCCCCGGCGCGGCGGAGGAAGAGAACGGCTGTTCGCAGCCGAAAGGCGCATCAAAAAGGGGGCGCGCCTTTTCCCTTGGCCTCAAACCCGCCTGAAGGCGGTAGGAAGAATGCCTGAAGAAGAGTCTGAGGAAGCAGAAAAAGCGCGCCCTGTTGCGGGCGCGCTTCTGCCAACTCGATGTCCTTCTTCGTAAAGCTTCCTACACTTTTCAGGCGGACGTCGCGTTGCGCAGAGCGCAAAATGGGGTTCAGTTGTGCGTTAGCGGTTCAGGGTTGCGGATTGCTCCGGTTGCGGGTGAAAGGTTGAAAAGGGGATGGTGTTATCGTTTGCCGGAAGAAGCAAGAACCTTGACCGCTATGTCCGAGCAGAAGGAGGCGACCACGGCCCAATCCTGCCATTCGGGAACAAGGCGTTTGTAGTCGGACAAATCCGTGTCGTCGAGGTCGAACGGCATGGGGTTGGATAGTTGGACGAGAAGCTGCTGAAGCGCCGACTGCCCGTTCGGTTGCGGATACAGCGAATCGAAATCGGCCAGCGCGCACGCGGTTCCGTCGGGGCCGAGTTCGCGGGCCATTGCGGCAAAGTCGAGGTAATCGCGCGTCGCGTTGCGCCGCAAGATCAAAACACCCTTGATGCGCAACATCTCCGCCCGGGTCGGCACGACGACGAAATCGTTCCCGGCTTGGATGCGTTCCGTTTCCAGGGGAGCTTCCCGAATGAGCTGTCTCACTCCAGTTTCGATGCCGTCCAAGGAACCGAGGATGAGAACCGGCCGGCGGACGCGAGCCGTTTTCCACCCTGCCACGGATTCAAGACTTGCCAGAATTTCGTCGAACCGTGTCCGGAGGTCGCCAACCGTGTGGTCTGCGTCCATCGACAGGCGGTGATGCGCGTGTGCGGCGGCGGCGGTTCCGCCTACGAGAACGGCACCGGGAACGAGATGCTGGAGCCGGGCGGCGGCCGCAAGCAAGCGCTCCCATTCAGGCAAGGACTTTTCGGGCATAGTTCCTCCAGAAATGGTAGCGTTGCGCGTAGGGGTCGGAGCAATGCGCTTCGCAGACGCGAAGGACCTTTCTCGCGACCGCCGGGTCGTTCTCGGTTTCGTCCCGCAACTCCAGCCAATCGTCCATGCCGCCGCGGTCGATGATGTCGTCGATCGCGACGGAACGCAGTCCGGTTCCTGTTTTGACGTGGCGGTGTTCCATGAAATGCAGTGCGTTGGGGTATTAGCGGTTCAGGGTTGCGGATTGCTCCGGTTGCGGGTTCGTGACGGGATGGAGTCTAGCAGAAGGCCGCGTGGCGGGCAAGCGGCGCGCGAAGCGGGCGGGCCGCCATCGCTCGCGGGCAGGATGCCCGCGCTCCCAGGCGCCAAGCCTTCGCCGCGCGGATGGATCGCGGCGAGGGCGAAGCGCAGCGCAAGCGGAGCGGAAGCCCCGCCGCGAGGCGAAGCACGGGGCAAAGCGCCGTGAGGCCGCTAGCGCCGGAACGGGTTGCGGACGGTCACGGAGCCGTAGGCCCGGCCGTCCGTGAGGTCTTCCGACCAGAGGGTCGCGCAGCCGGCGTTTTCGGCGGCGGCGACGACGAGCGCGTCCCAATACGAGAGCTGGTGTTCGCCCTGCAACTCGATGGCGCGGAAGACGAGATCGCCAGTGAGGGGAACGACGCGGAGACAGGCGAGCGTCCTGAGGCTTGCGAGCGCCGCCTCGCGCGAAAGCGGATTCGGAACCTTTCTGGTCACCGTGACGAAGGTCTCGCCGAGAACCTGGGCTGAAATGACGCCGCGGCGGCTCTCGACGGCCGAAGCCAGAATGTTGCGTGCCGTCCCGAACTTGAACGGATCGGACGGCGCCATCGCGTAGACGATGACGTTCGAATCGAGGAAGCAACGCCCTTTGTCGGCCGGATCAACGGCGTTCATGGAGCTCGTCCCGCGTCCAGGTGACCGGACCGATTTCGACGGGATGCTCGTCGAACGCCCGGAACATTTCTTCGAGCGGGCGGCGGCGCCGCGCCCGCCTGGCCTCGACGAGGTCCGCGAGGAAGTCCCGGACCAGGGCGGAGACGGACGTGTCTTCGTCGATTGCGATCTTGCGCGCTTCCCGGAGGATGTCGCCGTCGACGGCGAGGGTGAGGTTCATGGTGTTTTCTCCTTTCCGTGAATAAGTGAAGCACGTAATCCGTGCAAAGTCAAGCGAAAAAGAAGTCATAGAAATTTCGCTAGATTTCTAGAACGGATTCGCGTAGACTCCGGTGCCGAAAGGACGTCGGAGCGGCGCGCCGCTCCGGTGGATGCAAACCCATGAAAACCTCGATCATTTCCCTCCTCGGCTCGACGCTGGATGCGCACGGGGCGCACGGCAAGGACCGCTGGAACGCCTGGCGGCCGAACGTGGCGCTCGCGATGCAGGAGGACCTGCACTTCGACGAGTTCCACCTGCTCTACCAGTCGCAGTTCAAGAGCCTGGCGGACAGCGTGATCCGCGACATCAAGACCGCCTCGCCGGACACCGAGGTGATTCCGGAAATCATGGAGTTCGACGATCCGTGGGATTTCGGGGAAGTCTACGGCAAGCTCTACGACTACGCGCTTTCGCGCCGGTTCGACCGCGAGGAGCGCGACTGGTACGTGCACATCACCACGGGTTCGCACGTGGCGCAGATCTGCCTCTTCCTGCTCAACGAATCGCACCACCTGCCCGGCAAGCTCGTCCAGACGTCGCCGTCCGGCCGCGGGCCGCAGCGCACGAGCGGTCCGCGCGGGACGTACCGCGTGATCGACCTCGAACTTTCGCGCTACGACGCGCTCGCGCGGCGGTTCGAAACGGAGCGGCGCGACGACATCACGTCGCTCAAAGGCGGCATCGAGACGCGCAACGCGGCGTTCAACGCGCTCATCGAGACCGTGGAGCGCGTGGCCATCCGCTCGCGCGACCCGATTCTGCTCACCGGTCCCACGGGCGCCGGCAAGTCGCAGCTCGCCCGGCGCGTTTACGAGCTGCGCAAGGCCAAGGGGCTCCTGCAAGGCGCGTTCGTTGACGTCAACTGCGCGACGCTGCGCGGCGACCAGGCGACGAGCGCGCTCTTCGGCCACCGCAAGGGCGCCTACACGGGCGCGGCGGCGGACCGGCCGGGGCTCCTCAAGGCCGCGGACGGCGGACTTCTCTTCCTCGACGAAATAGGCGAACTCGGCGCGGACGAGCAGGCGATGCTTCTGCGCGCGATCGAAGAGAAACGCTTCCTGCCGCTCGGGAGCGACAAGGAGACGGAAAGCGACTTCCAGCTCATCTGCGGCACCAACCGCGACCTCGGCACAGACGTCGCGGCCGGGCGTTTCCGCGAAGACCTCCTCGCGCGCATCGACCTGTGGAGTTTCCGCCTGCCGGGCCTCGCCGAGCGGCGCGAAGACATCGAGCCCAATCTCGATTACGAACTCGAAAACTGGAACGCCCGCACCGGCAAGCGCATCTCGTTCAACAAGGAGGCTCGGACGCGCTTTCTCGCCTGGGCGCTCGACCCGGCGACGCCGTGGCGCGGCAACTTCCGCGAATTCAACGCGTGTCTCACGCGCCTCGCGACGCTCGCCGACGGCGGACGAATCGCGGTCGGCGACGTGGAGGCCGAGATCGCGCGCGCCGCCGCCGTGCCGGGAGGCGGGCGCAGCGGCGGCGCGGCCAAGGGCTCCGGAAACTCCGGAGGCTCCGGAAGCTCCGGCGGCTCCGAAGGCTCCGGAAACTCCGGAAGCGCGGGCGGAGGCTCGGCGGATTCGCTCGCCGGGCTGCTCGGCGAAGGCTACGAAGACAAGTTCGACAGGTTCGACCTCGCGCAGCTGCGCGAGGTCGTGGAGGCGTGCCGCGAGAGCCGCACGGCGGCGGAGGCCGGGAAGCGGCTATTCGCGGTGTCGCGCCTCGCGAAGAAGACGGCCAACGACTCGGACCGGCTCGCGAAGTACCTCGCGAAATTCGGCCTGTCGTTCAAGGCAGTCGCGACGGCTGGCGCAGACTGAACTTGGCCGAAAGGATGTCGGTATCGACGTGGCGGCCCGCCCTGTCGGCCGTGTCGAACCCGAGCGCTTCGGGATCGACCCCGCAGAAATAGCCGCCGCGCATGCCCTCGATCTCCACGTCGCCGTCCATCGTCATGCGGACGATGGCGCTCAGCGGATGCGAATTGAGGAAGCTGTGCGACGAAGTCGGGCACTTCGCCATGATTTCCGGCGGATAGGCGTGGTGTTCGCCGTCAACCCACGTCAGCGACGCGGCGGAATTCACGTCGAAGAAGGCCATGCCGCCGCGGACGACAAGTTCGTTGCGGTGGTAGTGGCCGTTGCAGAAAAGGACGGGACGCCCCGCGCGGGCGGAGTCCGCCGCGCGGATCACTTCCCGGCCGTTCGCGACGCCGCCGGACTCCGGCGGGAGCAGGAAGCTGGAATGGGAAAACACGCAAACCGGGCCGGGCGCGGAGGCGACCGCTTCGCGGAGGAATTCGAGCTGGTCGGGCGGCAGCACGACCTCCTCCTGGTGGCACTTGGCCCACGCGGACTCGTCGGCGTAGTGCTTGAGCGCGCCGCCGTCGCCGTGGTGGAAGTTGTCGTCGAGCGCGACGAAACGGAAACCGCGGACGTCGAAAGAGTAATAGTCGCGCGGCATCGAAAACGCGGCCAGCACTTCGCCCAGCGACTGCGAGCATTCGAACTCGTGGTTGCCCATGACGTGCCACGTCGGCAGCGGCGCGGCGGCGTACTTCGCGATCATGGCGCGCGCGGCGGCGACGTCGTGGCAGAAGTCGCCGCAATGGATCGCGAACTCGGCGCCGGAGCGGACGGCGCGGTCGACGATCGCGTCGAGGCGCGCCTCGCACGAAGCCCAGTCGCCCTCGCGCCAGTGGAGGTCCGAGAACAGGGAGAAAACGATGGAATCGCACATGGCCCGACATCCGGCCCCGGTCCGGCGCGGCGAAAAAGCCGCGCCGGGAGGAGCCGGTTCCGCGCAGCTAGAGACCGAGACCGGGGACGAGACCGGCGCCGCCGCCCGCGCCTCCGCCGAACGAACCGCCGAGCATCATCAGCGGAAACAGCGCCTGCATGACGGAGGTCCGGAACTGCTCCTTGGTCTGCGCGGAAGATGCCTGGCGGGCCGCGCCCTTCACCATCGCGGCGACCGACTTGATCTGGGCCTTGGTTTCGGGCGGGAGGACCGGGACGCCCTCGGCGGCGGCCGAAGCGGCCCAGCCGGAGCTGCCTTCGAACGCCTTTGCGACGGGTTCGGGGACCCACGCGCCGCCGGCCTTGACGAACTTGAGACCGCCGCCGGTCCCCTGCAGGAAGCGGGAGCCGGTCACGACGATCGAGCCGTCGGCCTGCGGGACGACCTCGATGCCGGACGACGGAGCGACGGCGGAAACGGAGTCCGTGACGCCCTTCATCGTGAGCGGAGCGGCGGCGAGAACCGCGCCGAGACCGCCCTCGGCGATTTTCTTGGGATCGGCGGCCTTGGCGATCGCGCCGAGTTTCGAGCCGTACTTCACGACGAGCGCGCGGCGCTCCTCGGGCGAAAAGCCGGATGCGCCCGGGACGGACGAATCCGCGGCCAACTCGGCGATGAGGTCGCTCTTGCGGACCGCGGTGGCGAAAACCTGGAGCGCGGCGGACTGCAGCTCGCCCCAGAGTTCGGGATCGGCGCCGGCGGCGACGGTCTTCGCCACGTCGGAGAGCGAAGCCTTCCACTCCGCGGGGAGCGCCTGGTAGAACACGCCCAAGTCGCCGGAGGCCAAAGCGCCGTCGAAAAGCGAAGCCGCGGTGCGGACCTTGGCGACGTCGCCCGCGGAAGGCTGGGCCGCGGGAACGGAAGCGCAGGCGGCGAAAGCGGAAAGCGCGGCCGCGGCGCGGAGGAAACGGAAGGATGTTTTCATCGTATTTTCGTGTTACGTTGCGGTTGCGGAGAAACCCGATATCAACTAGCCAGCGCAACACCCGCTGCGCACCCGGCATCCATCGGGGTTTTCTTGCGGACGAAGCGGAGAATACCAGATTCCCGACCCGGCATCAAGCGTGTTTTCGGGGCGGTGGACAGGGCGGAAGACGCGA
>JAFUXX010000360.1 GCA_017476965.1 Kiritimatiellia bacterium
CCCGCCGCGGAGTACAAGGCGGAAACGGCGGCGACGGGCGGCGGCGAAGGCGGGGCCGGCGGCGAAGGCGCCGGATTCACGGCGGAACGCATCGCCGCCGCGCTGGGGCCGGCGTTCGCCGACACGGGCAAGGTCAAGCGCGGCCACAACGCCAAATTCGACATCCACGCCCTGCGCACACTGGGGATAGAGGTCGCGCCGCCGGTCGCGGATTCGATGCTCGCGCACTACGTCGTGGACCCGGCGCGCCGCCACGGCATGGACCCGCTCGCGCGGGAGTTCCTGCACTACGACCCGATCCCGATCGAGCGGCTCATAGGCGAGAAGGGAAAGGCGCAGAAGAGCATGGCGGAGGTGCCGCTCGCCGAAATCGCGGAGTACGCGGCGGAGGATGCCGACGTGACTCTGCGCCTGCACCGCGCGCTCGAACCGGAGGTTCGCCGGGCCGGAGCGTGGCGGGCGTATTCGGAAGCGGAGAACCCGCTCGTGCCGATCCTCGCGGACATGGAGGAAGCCGGCATCCGGCTCGACGTGCCGGCGCTGCGGCGGTACGGCGCCGAACTCGGGCGCGAAATATCCGCGAAACTCTCGCGCATACAGGAGCTGGCCGGCGTCGCGTTCAACGTGGATTCGCCGCAGCAGCTCGGCAAGGTGCTGTTCGGGACGTTCGGCCTGCCGTGCGGCGCGAAGACCTCGACCGGGCAACCTTCCACTTCGGAAGAAGTGCTGCAGGGCCTCGCCGGGATGCACCCCGCGGTACAGCTCGTCCTCGACTACCGCGCGCTCTCGAAACTCAAGTCCACGTACGCCGACCGCCTCCCGGAGCGCATCGACCCGCGCGACGGGCGCGTGCACACCACTTTCCAGCAGGCAAACGCGGAAACGGGGCGGCTCTCGTCGGACAACCCCAACCTGCAGAACATCCCGGTGCGCACCGAGCGCGGCAAGCCGATACGCGCCGCTTTCCTCGCCGCCGACGACCGCCACAAGCTCGTCTCCGCGGACTACTCGCAGATCGAGCTGCGCGTGATGGCCGCGCTGTCGGGCGACGAAGGCCTGCTCGAAGCGTTCCGCGACGACCAGGACATCCACGCCGCGACCGCGGCGCGCGTGTACGGGTTGCCCGTTTCGGAAGTGACGCGCGAGCAGCGCTCGCACTGCAAGCAGGTTTCATTCGGCATCGTGTACGGAATATCCCCCTTCGGCCTCGCGCAGCGGCTCGGGATCGACCGCCACCGCGCGGAAGGGCTGATAGAGTCTTACTTCTCCATGTTCCCGGGAGTGAAGGACTACATGGAAAAGACGGTGGCCGACGCCCGCCGCGACGGTTTCGTCACGACGCTGCTGGGCAGGCGGCGGCCGCTGCGCGACATAACTTCGCGCAACGCGACGGTGCGCGCCGCCGCGGAGCGCGTGGCGGTGAACACCCCGGTGCAGGGCACGGCCGCCGATCTGGTGAAGCTCGCGATGGTGCGCGTCGCCGCCGCGCTCAAGGAGCGCAGGCTCGCCTCGCGCCTCGTGTTGCAGGTCCACGACGAACTGGTCCTGGACTGCCCGGACGAAGAGGTCGCCGAAGTGTCGGCCGTGGTACGCGCCGAGATGGAAAACGCGCTGCCGCTGCCCGTCCCGCTCAAAGTGGACGTGGGCAGCGGCGCCAACTGGCTCGAAGCGCACTGAGGCGCGGCGGAGGAGGCGCGCGGCGGCG
>JAFUXX010000361.1 GCA_017476965.1 Kiritimatiellia bacterium
CGTTCCGGCCGCGGCGGACGCCGCCGCGCCCGAAAGCGCGGAAACGGCGCCGGTCGCCGCGCCGGGATCTGGCGCGGCGCGTTTCGCCGAGGGCAAGTCGTGGTGCCTCTACTACGGCGGGCCGCGCGAAGACGCGCTTGCGGCGCTGCGAACGTACGACATCGTGATCGTGGACCCGGCGGCGCTGGGCGGGGAGGCGAAGAAGTTCATCGCCTCGCTCAAGAAGGCTGGGTGCGTCGTCGGCGGGTACCTCAGCATGTTCGAAGTCGCGTCGTGGCACCGCTACCGCCCGCGCATCCCGCGCGAGTGGTACATCGTGAAGGACGACGGCTCCCCGTGGAGTCCGTGGGCCGGACACGACGTCGGCTGGGACGCCAACCTCGCCGCCTCGCTCGCGGAGCCCGGCTGGCGCGCGATGCTGCTCGACCTCGTCCAGTCCGAAGTGCTCGACTACGGATGCGAAGGCGTCTTCATGGACACGCTCGAAGACCTCGACTTCCAGACCATGCCCGCATCGCAGCGCGACGCCCAGGTCGAAGGGCTGCGCAAGCTCATGGCCGACATCGACGCGCGCTATCCCGACGCGTTTTTCATCGGCAACAGGACGCTGGAGCGCGCGCTCGACGCCGTCGCGGACCACGCCGACGCCCTTTGCTGGGAAGACTTCGAGCCGAAGCACTTCGAAAATCCGGGCACGCGCAGCTGGATGGAAGGGATCGCGAAACGCGTCGCGAAGATCGCGAAGAAGCGGCCGAAGTCCTCGCCGTTCCGCGTGCTTTCGCTCTACAACGTGGACAATCCGGGTCCGGACATCGCGGAGCTCCAGGACAAAATGCGGAAAAACTCCGCCAAATACGGTTACGTGCCCTGCTGCCTCGTCGGCGGGTACGACAAGGTTCCCGCCCCGAATCCCGACCGCCGTTAGGCGGAGAGCGGACCGCCGCCAGGCGGAGCGCAAGAAGAAGCCCCGTCCGCGGACGTTGCGCGGGCGGGGCTCGTGATTCGGCCTTGCGGACCGGTCAGGCGTTGCGGATCGCGTCGGCGAGCGCGGCGCCGAATTCGCTGCACTTCACCTCGCGGGCGCCTTCCATCTGGCGGGCGAAATCGTAGGTGACGACCTTGCGCGAAATCACCTCGTCCATCGCGTGTTCGATCATGTCGGCCGCCTCGTTCCAGCCGAGGAAGCGGAACATCATCGCGCCGGAGAGGATCAGCGAACCGGGATTGACCTTGTCGAGACCCGCGTACTTCGGCGCGGTGCCGTGCGTGGCCTCGAAAATCGCAGCGCCGGTGTCGTAGTTGATGTTGGCGCCGGGCGCGATGCCGATGCCGCCGACGGTCGCCGCGAGGGCGTCGCTCACGTAATCGCCGTTGAGGTTGAGCGTGGCGATCACGTCGTACTCCGCGGGGCGGGTGAGAATCTGCTGGAGGAAGGCGTCGCAGATGCAGTCCTTGACCACGATTTCGCGGCCGGTCGCAGGATTCGCGAAAGAGAGCCACGGGCCGCCGTCGACCGGCTTGGCGCCGAACTCGCGGGCGGCGAGCGCGTAGCCCCAGTCGCGGAACGCGCCTTCGGTGAACTTCTGGATGTTGCCCTTGTGGACGAGCGTCACGCTGCGGCGGTCGTTTTCGACCGCGTAGCGCAGGGCGGCGCGGACGAGCCGCTCCGTGCCTTCGAGCGAAACGGGCTTGATGCCGATGGAAGAAGTCTCCGGGAAACGGATTTTCTTCACGCCCATTTCCTCGCGGAGCCACTTGACGGCCTTCGCGGCCTCGGGCGTGCCGTGCTTCCACTCGATGCCGGCGTAGATGTCCTCCGTGTTCTCGCGGAAAATCACCATGTCGGTGTTTTCGGGGTGCTTGACGGGGGAGGGGACGCCCTTGAACCAGCGCACGGGGCGGAGGCACACGTAGAGGTCGAGCTCCTGCCTGAGCGCGACGTTGAGCGAGCGGATGCCGCCGCCGACGGGCGTGGTGAGCGGGCCCTTCACGCCGACGAGGAACTCGCGGAACGCCTCCAGCGTCTCCTCCGGCAGCCATTGGCCGGGGCCGTAGACTTCGAGCGCCTTTTCGCCGGCGTAGACTTCGGTCCACGCGACCGCGCGGCGGCCGCCGTAAGCCTTTTCGACGGCGGCGTTCCAGACGGGGAGCGCGGCGCGGGCGATGTCGGGCCCGGTGCCGTCGCCGACGATGAAAGGAACGATCGGGCGGTCGGGGACGCGGAGCCCCTTGTCGGTCATGGCGATCTTGTCGCCGTCGGGAATCGAGACGTGCTGGTATTTCATGGCGGCGGGGATACTACCACAACTCGCTTCCCGTTGCAAAACCGCCGGAAGACAAAAAAATTGGTGGCAAGGGTGGGAATCGGACCCACGACACAGGGATTTTCAGTCCCCTGCTCTACCAACTGAGCTACCTCGCCACTTCGGCGCAGAGCCCCGGAAAAGACCGGAGATGCGTTCGTGCGGGGCGGAAAGATAGCCGGGAGCCCCGTCCAAGTCAAGCGTTTTTTCGTTTTTCGTTTTTTCGTTGCGCGCCACCGCGTTTTCGGCTATCCTTCCGCGCGACTTCAACGAAACAAAATCCAAAGCATTCCATGAGCCAGATCGACATCCAGGCCGCAGCCAATCCTTTCCGCCTCCACGAAGGGGACACCGGATCCAGCGACGTGCAGGTCGCGGTCCTCACGCGCCGCATCGAGCACCTCACCGAGCATCTCAAGTCCAACGCCCACGACCACGCGTCCCGCCGCGGCCTCATCATGATGGTGAACCGCCGCCGCAAGCTTCTCGACTATCTCAAGCGCACCGCCGAGCCCCGCTATCTGGCGCTCGTCAAGGAACTCGGCCTCCGCCGCTAGCCCACGGAGGCCCTTCCATGGAAAACACGATATCCGTCTCCTGCGACGTCGGGGGGCAGACGCTCGTCGTCGAAACGGGGCTTCTCGCGAAGCAGGCCGCCGGCGCGGTGACCGTCCGCCTCGGCGACAACATGGTGTTCTCGGCCGTCACGTGCACCGAGACGCCGCGCGAAGGCATCGACTACTTCCCGCTCCAGTGCGAGTACCGCGAGAAGTTCTACGCCTGCGGCCGCTTCCCCGGCGGCTTCTTCAAGCGCGAGGCCCGTCCTTCCGAGAAGGAAATCCTCACGGCCCGCCTCACGGACCGCCCGATCCGCCCGCTCTTCCCCGACGGCTACCACAACGACGTGCAGGTGAACAACACCCTGCTCTCGGCCGACGGCGAACACGAGCCGGACTTCCTCTCCGTGATCGCCGCGTCCGCGGCGCTGCACATCAGCGAAATCCCGTTCATGGGGCCGATCGGCGCCGTGCGCGTCGGCCGCGTGGACGGCAAGTTCGTCCTCAACCCCACGCAGAAGCAGCGCAAGGAGGGCGACCTCGACCTGCTCTACTCCGGCACCGCGGACCGCTTCCTCATGATGGAAGGCGGCGCGAAGGAAATCCCGGAAGCGGACTTCCTCGCGGCGCTCAAGTTCGGCCAGGAGTGCGTTTCCAAGATCGTCGCGATCCAGAAGGAGCTGCGCGCCAAGCTCGGCAAGCCCGAGAAGCACGTGGTGGACGGCGACGCCTGCCGCAAGGACCTGCTCGACGCCGCGCGCGAGGGCTTCGGCGCCCAGCTCGCCGAGGACCTCACGATCCCCGGCAAGCTCGCCCGCCAGGACGCGGTGAAGGCGACGCAGACCGCGATGAAGGCCGCGCTCGCCGCGAAGTTCGCCGACATGACGGACGAAGAGTTCCGCGCGATGGCCGACTGTCTCGAAATCGAGACCGTCCGCAAGAACGTCCTCGAACGCGGCAAGCGCATCGACGGCCGCGGGTTCGACGACATCCGCCCGCTCGCCGCGCAGGTCGGCGTGGTCCCCCGCGCGCACGGTTCCGCCGTGTTCAGCCGCGGCGAGACGCAGAGTCTCGGCATCTGCACGCTCGCCCCGCTCAAGGACGCGCAGGAGATCGACGCGATCACCGGCGGCCAGACGGAGAAGAAGTTCTTCCTGCACTACAACTTCCCGCCCTACTGCACGGGCGAAGTGGGCCGCCTCGGCACCACCGGCCGCCGCGAAATCGGCCACGGCAACCTCGCCGAGCGCGCGCTGCTGCCCGTCGTCCCCGAGGACTACGAGTACGCCGTCCGCATGGTTTCCGAAATCATGGGCTCCAACGGCTCCTCGTCGATGGCGTCGATCTGCGTCGGCACCCTCGCGATGATGGACGCCGGCGTCCCGATCAAGAAGCCCGTCGCCGGCATTTCGTGCGGCCTCTTCACGACGCCGGACGAGAGCCGCGCCGTTCTCGTGACCGACATCCTCGGCGCCGAAGACCACTGCGGCGACATGGACTTCAAGATCGGCGGCACCCGCGACGGCATCACCGGCTTCCAGGTGGACCTCAAGATCCGCGGCCTCACGTGGGACCTCGTGGAGAAGGCGATCGAGCGCGACCGCGTCGCGCGCATGGAGATCCTCGACTTCATCGAGTCCGTCCTTCCCGCGCCGCGCGCCGAGCTTTCGCCCTACGCGCCCCGCATCAAGGTCGTCCAGATCAACCCCGAGAAGATCGGCGCCCTCATCGGCCCCGGCGGCAAGAACATCCGCGCGATCCAGGCCCTCACCGGCGCCCAGATCGACATCGCGGAGGACGACTCCGGCAAGGTTTCCATCTACGCCACGAGCAAGGACGCGATGGACATGGCCGAGAAGGAGATCAACAAGTCCTGCGCCGAACCCGAGGAAGGGATGCTCTACGAGGGCACCGTCACCGGCGTCAAGGCGTTCGGCGCGTTCGTCGAAATCCTCCCCGGAGTGGACGGCCTGTGCCACATCAGCGAACTTTCCGACAAGCGCGTTCCGTCCGTGGAATCCGTCTGCAAGGAAGGCGACAAGATGTGGGTCAAGTGCATCGGCGTCGACGACCGCGGCCGCATCAAGCTCTCGCGCAAGGCGGCCATGGCCGACATGGCCGAGAGCGCGCCGCAGGGCTAGCCGGCCGTCCGCCCGGACGAGTGGCGGAATGGCAGACGCGGTGGACTTAGGATCCACTCCGCAAGGGTGCGGGTTCGACTCCCGCCTCGTCCACTCTCCCAGATTCCCCCGGAAACGCGCGCAGCGCCCGCGTTTCCGGGGGTCGTGTTTCGACCAAACGGCGCCAACCGGCACAGCCATGCAGACAATCGGGGGTTCCCGCTCC
>JAFUXX010000006.1 GCA_017476965.1 Kiritimatiellia bacterium
CGGTGCGGGAACGCGTCGGCGAGGGGGCCTGAGGCGGCGAGGAGGCGGCCGAAGGCATCGTAGGCGTAGGCTGCCGCGATTGCGCCGGAAGAAGAGACGTACGCGGCGACGTTGCCGAGGTCGTCGTACACGGGTGCGTACGACTCCCCGTCGCGGCGGACGGCGAACAGCCCGCCCACGCCGCCCGCGCCCTGCAGCGAGCCGGACAGGTCTTTGCCCCAGTAGTACTCGACGACGTTCGTCGACCCTCCCGAAACGACGGTTTCGCGGATCGGGTTCCAGCCGTCGTACAGGTAAACGTGCGTGGCGGAGGGCGTGGTTTTTCGGATCCTGCGGGATTGGGCGTCGTATGCGAAGCGCGCCGTTTCGACGCCATTGGAGAAGACGGACGAGAGCCGGTTTTCGGAGTCCCATGCGTAGGACCAGACGCCGTTGGTCAGGAGGTTTCCGTCCGGGTCGTACGCGAGGAGCCGGGTCGTCTCCGCGCTTCCGTCGCCCGACGCGATGGCGGCGTATTCGTTGAGCGCGTTCGCCGCATAGCGGGACGAAACGCCTTGCAGGCGGTTGGAGAGGAAGTTGCCGATGCAATCGTAAGCATACCGGTCCGGTTCGGAAGCGCCTGCGAGCGACGCCGACGCGACTTCACCGCGCGCGTTGTACGAGAAGGCGTCCGAGTTGCGCGAAACCGGTCGCCCGAGCGCGTCGCGGGCATACCGGAACGACGGCAGCGCGTTGGTTGCGCCGTCCGCGGCGACGGAGACGTTTTCGATTTCCAGAACGAGACCGCGGCGGAGCGGTTCGCGCCGGACGGCGCGACGGAGCGTCGCGCCGCCGGCGAAGGAGATGGCGCATCCGGCATCGAGGGAATCGGGAGTGTAGTCGTACGAGACCGCAACGCCGGGCGACGAAATCCCGGCGAGCCGTCCGGCGTCGTCGTAGGAGAAGGTCTGGGTGTAGTCCGTCCCGGCGACCCGCAACGACGAGAGCCGCCCGAAGGCGTCGTACGCCCGCTCGACGGCGGCGGAAACGCCGTCCACGGAAGCGGTTTCGTTCGTGACGCGGCCCTCGGCATCGAACGCGCGGGTCTCTGCGAACGTGAAGGAAGAAGAACCGGAACCGGACGGCGTTTCCGCGGACGCCATGCCCGTCATGCGGCCGAACGCGTCGCGGGAAACGGAGAAATCGCGCGCGGGATCGTCGTGGCGCGTGGCGGAGGCTTCGCCCCATTCGTTCCAATCGTCCTGCCGCCAGGCACCGCGGGCCCATGTCGTGCGCACGGGGCGGCGCCCGGCGTCCCATGTCTGGAGCGTCTGCGTTCCGTCGGCATAGGTTTTCGCGGTCTGGAGTCCGGTCGCTTCGTCGAACGTCCACGCCGTGGCATCCCACGCGAGGCCGTCGCGGGTGGTCAGGAGGGAAACGCGCCGCCCGTAGGCGTCGAACGCACTCCGTACCGGATACGTCGCGCCGTCTTCGGAAATCCGGCGGCCGGCCGGATCGTAGCCGTAGCGCGTTTCGGCCCCGAGCGCGTCGGTCCGCGCGACGACGCGGCCTGCGGCGTCGCGGGAGAGCGTCGTGGAGAAGCCCGCCGGATCGGTTTTCGAGACCAAATCGCCCGCGGCATCGTAAACGAATCGCGTTTCGTTCCCGGCTCCGTCCGCGGCCGAAACGACGCGCCCGAGCGCATCGCGAGCCCATGTGTTGGTGACGCCCGCCGGCGAAACCGACCGCACGTCGAGACCGGCGACCGAGACGGACAAGGAGGGCCGGGGCGACCACGGACGCCACGTCCGTTTTTCGGTCCGGGCGGCGGCGCGGTCGAAGGATTCGGTGCGGATGGTGGCATTGCCGCTCGGATCGAACGCGACGACGCGGGCACGCTCGGAGGGAGAAAGCGGGAAGAGCCGGGTTTCCACGCGGTTCGTGGCGACGGGAAGCGAAAAATCGGAGCAGGTCGCGAACGAGAGCGCCGTTTCGCGGACGGAGCCGTCGGCGGGATCCGTCTCGTAGCGGAAGAGAGCGTTTTCGGCCCGCCACGCGCCGGAAGGAACGGTGCGAGCCGTGCGCACGACGCGCCCCATCGCGTCGTACTCGTACGAGACGGCGGGGCGGACGGGCGCGCCGACAGCGTCCGTTGCCGTCTCGGAAACGACGCGCCCGAGGGAATCGTACTGCAGAGAAACCGTCACGACGGAGCCGTCCGGGGCCGGTTCGTCGCGGCGCACGGTGCGGCCGAGCGCGTCGGTCCACGTTTTCGAGGAAAGCACCGAGGGGAAGGCTCCGTCCTGCGCGGTGCGGATTTCGGTCCAGGCGAGGCCGGTCGCGGCGTCCACGCCGCAGAGGCGCGTCTCGCGGGGGCGGACGTTGCCGGAGAAGGACGCAACGGAACCGTCTTCGTGGAATTCGGTCGTTTCAGAGGCACCGGACGGCGACGTGCGCGTCTCGGTGCGAGCCTCCGTGGAGCGGGAGACCGTCGAAACGCCGCCGCGGGGATCGACGGAACGGACGAGCCGGCCGCGCGCGTCGTAGGCGGCGGAGGTCGTGAAGACCGCGACGCCGTTGGTGGAAACCGTCGTGCCGACGGTCTTTCCGGCGGCGTCGAGCGCGTAGTCGGTCCGCACGGCGCCGAAAGGCGTGGTGCGGACCGAGGCGACGAGGCGCTTGGCCTTGTCGAAGGAGTTGGAAACCGTCGTGCCGTCGGCAAGGGCGATCCAGACCGGTCCGGTGCAAATCCATTCGGACGATTCGCGGTCGCCCTTGTGGTCGAGGAATCCCGTGCGTTTGTGCGTGAGGTTGTAGACGTACTGCGTCCACCCGGATTGCGTCCAGTCCGTTCCGTCGTGGACGGATTCGTCGGTGCGGACGGCGTCTCCGCGGAAATCGAAGGTTTCGACGGTTCGCGTGGAGCGGCCCGGAAGGACGCGAAAACCGTCCGGCGAGGCGGCGGCTGGATCGGAAATGAAACCGCGCGTCGTTTCGTGCGCGTATCCGCCGCCCGGAAGGGCGGCATAGGCGTGGAGATCCGCGGCGCCATCTTCGTGGACTTCGAGGCGGAGTCGTCCGGCCGCGGCGGTGTTGGAGTCGTCCGGCGGGTAGTACGTACGCGACGACACGAGCGAATCGCCGGAAACGGGATCGGAGCGGGTTGTCGTCTCGACGCGCCCGCCGTCCGGCGCGAAGCCGTGCGTCCACGACGTATCGGACACGACGACGCCGTCGCGGCGGACGACGCGGCGGACGGGGCGGCGGTCGGCGAAGCCGTCATCGGGCGCGTCGGAATAGGAAACCGAAGTTTCCTGCAACAGGCCACCGGAGACGGTTTGCGTTTCGTTCGTGCGGCGTGCCATGTCGTCGTAGGCGTAGCGGACGGCGCCACCGTATTCGCCCACGCGGGACGCAACCCGCCCGGCGGAGCGCCCGGACGGAATGCGGGAGGCCCGCCAATGTACCGTCTCCGTGCCGTCTTCGGCAAGAACGCCTTTGGCGATGACGCGGTTTCCGTTGGGACCGGTTTCGAGCGTCGTCGTCCGGCGGATCACGGAGCCGGCCGCATCGGAGAGTGTGCGCACGACGCGGTTGGTGCCGGGCGCGCGTTCCACCGACACGGCATCGCAGAGCGCGAGGCCGTCCGGATCGCGCACGAGCGTCCAGTTGCGCCCGTTTTCCGAAGTCCAGAGGTAGTCGAAGCAGAACGTTTCGTTGCGGCATTCGCGGAGCGAGTAGCGGTAGATCCCGTTGGTCCTCGAATAGGCGAAGGTGAACGTTTTGGCCGGATTTCCGGCCGCGACGAACCGCCCGGTTTCGTCTTTTTCGCCGGAAACGGCCGACGGAGGGAACCACGAGAGTCGGAACGAGGAGCGGGACAGCTTTTCGACGTCCATCAGGCCGTCGGAGAGCGACCGGACCTGGGCGATGGCGAAACCGTCGTAGAGGATTTCGATTCCGGCGTTCGTCCAATCGAGACGCGTTCCGGCGGGAGTGACGACGTGGTCCGCGCCGCCGCGGGCGTCGTAGAAGACCGTGGTGCGGTCGCGGAGCCGCTCGACGAAGAGGCCGGTCGCCGGGTCCCTGCGGATTTCCGAATCGAGACCGGAAGAGCGGCCGACGGGGACGCCGCCGCGGTACGTCACGAGACGTCCGTTGCCCTGCTCGACGGTCACGCGGTCCGCGTCGTCGTCGCGGTCGACGACGCGGCGCAGCAGCGGGTGGTCGTAGCGCAGGACGTCGGCTCCGCCCGGAAGCCGGTGCGCGAAGGGTTCGCGGATGCGTATCGCGCCGACAGGGGCGCCGGCCACGAGCGGGGTACGGCCGAACTTCTGCGAAAACGAGACGCACTGGTTGTCGACGGAGACGCCCTCGGAGCAGGATTCGCCGGACGCGCAGGAATCGCACTGCTCTTCGTCCTCCTCCTCGTTTTCGTCCTTGTCGTCGGGCGTGTCGTCCTCTTCGGATCCGTCGTCACCGCCTCCGGTTTCGTCGTCGCCGCCGGTTCCGCCGCCACCGGTTCCGCCAGTACCTCCTCCTCCCGCGAACGGCGGATTGACGTTGGCCCCCGTTGAGGCTCCGGGAACTGCGAGAAACAAAACGGCGATCGTCAGCGCCGAAACGTATCGGAAAAGGGCGTTCATTTCACTTCATCTCCTCGGGCATGGTCGAAACGGAAGAATGGGCGTCGCCGACTAGAATCCCGTCCTGAAAAGCCTGAATGGAATGGCAGACGGACGCGGACGATCCGTCGGGCTGGAGGAACCGCAGGGGCCAGTGCGAGGCGGAACCGAGCGAATCTCCGGATTTCGTGCGGACAAGCGAAAAATCGTCGAAGACCGGTCCGGCGAGGACGACCGACGAACGGAGGACGACGGAAGAAGGAACGCCGAACGCCAGCACGTCGTCGGTCCAAACGGAACATCCGTCGCGTTTTTCATCGCAATGCATGAATCCGTCGGGAACCGCACGGAGCCAGAACACGTCGATTTTCGCGGTGTCGAGAACGGGGCCGCCCTCGCAGGGACGCGCGACGAGCCAGTGCGGAATCCGGGCCGTGTCGACGCGCAAGCCGAGATTGGCGCCGGAACGGACGACGGAAACGGAGGAATCGGACTGCACCACGGCCGAAGGGGCGATGCCGGGGCACGGCCAGGAACGAGTCCGCCCGAGCAGGACGGCGGGACCGTTTTCCGGAAAGGAGCCGCGCGGCACGGAGACGGGAATCGAAAACGGATCGCCGACGGAGGGCTGCACGGCGATCGTCCACGCGCCCCAATCGTCGAAGTCCGCGCGGACGGCCGATCCGGGGGACAGGGAAAACGTCGCGCGCGCCCTGCCGTTCGCCATGAGCGTCGCCGTCGCGGGCCGCGACGCGGTGAGCAGCAGCGCGTCGCCGAACCGGGCGAAAAGATTCGTGGCGGCTTGCGAAAACACGTCGAGCGGCGTCCACGAAACGGCGGCTTGCTCCGGACGGAGACCGTTTTCGAACGAAACGGCGATGGCGTTTTCGCCGGGCGAAAGGGGCACGTCGGCGTACCAGGAATCGGGACCGGTCGGAGAAACGGGCGCGGCGCTCCCCGACGAACCCGTCACGGCGACCGCGGAAGGGAACCGCGCGGAACCTTCAAGACAAAGCGGAGAAAAGAACGTACTGGCCGGGGCGTGCACGGCGTCCCGCGCGGCGGAAGCGGCGACCGCCCAATCCGGAACGCCGTCGCCGTCGGCGTCGGGGCCTCCGGGCGTTTCGAACGCGATTTCGCGGACGCAAACGCCGCGCGTCGGCGAAACGCCGTCCCATACGACGCGGATTGCGTGCTCGCCGGCGGGCAGGAACGGAAGCGGGAACCGGACGGAGGCCGGTGCGTCTCCGGGCGCGTGTTCGAGCGTCGCGGAACCGAGCGGAGAGTCTCCGAGAAAGGCGTAGAACCGGGAGCGGAACGATTCGGGAGCCGGAAAGGCGGGCTTGTGCCGGAAGTGGGCGGCCGAAACGCGCAGGAAAAATTTGCCCGGAGCGGATGTTTCGAGACGAACCGCCAACGTCCCGCGGCGGAACGACGACAGCGACGCCCCCCGCTCGTTCCAGACGCCGTCTGCGGCAATCGCGGCCGACGCGGGAACGGAAGCGACCGTTTGCCAGTCCGCGGCGAACTCCGGCACCAGGGGATCGGTGCCGGTGCCGTCGCGTTCTTCCCGGTCGGAAAGGCCGTCGCCGTCGGAATCGCGAAGGCGGGGATCGGTGCCGGCCGCGAACTCCTCCCGGTTGGAAAGGCCTTCGCCGTCCGCGTCTTGCCCCGCATCCGTCGAGGCGCATGGATCGAAGCCGTGTACCACCTCCCAGCCGTCGGGAACGCCGTCTCCGTCGGTATCGGGCGCAAGCGGGTCGGAACCGGCGAGGAACTCGGCGAGATTGGCCAGGCCGTCGGCGTCGGAATCGAGCGCGGCGTCGGAGGCGTCGGACGGATCCAGGCCATACAGCGCTTCCCACCAATCGGGCATCCCGTCGCCGTCGGAATCGGGGTTGCCGACGACATGCCAGACGTTTTCCGCCGGAACCACGCGCCAGTCGAACCCGGGGCCCGACCACAACAGCTGCAACCCGCACCGGTAGCCTTCGTCGAAATAGCCGATTTCGATTTCGTGGAAACCGCGCGTCAACCGGACGGACGCGGAAACGGCGCGGCGGCCGTGGACGCCGTCGTTGTCGAGGAACGGGACGCCGTCCAGCGAAAGGACCGATCCGTCGTCGGACTGCAGCCGGAGCGCGTAGTCGCCCGTGGCCGGCGCGAACAGGAAAAACGAATACCGGGCCGCGAACCGGTGGCGGGCGGACATCTCGATGCCCGGCCACGAAGCGGCATCGGGATGGTCGATCATGTCTTCGATCTGCGCGAATCCGGGCGTGAGGTCCGTGAAATCGGGAACGGCGGGAAGCGCGGCCGGAAATTCGTAGTAGACGGCCAGCGCGCCAGGCGCGTATCCGGGATACGGAGAGGTGGATTCCCCGGAAGCGCCTTCCCCTTCGCCTTCGCCGGAACTCCCGTCTCCGCCGGAACCGGAATCTCCGCCCCCGTCGCCGGTTTCGCCGCTCCCCGTTTCCCCTTCTCCGGGCGGGATCAAGCGCATCGCGACCGTGACGAGCGAGGGATCGTAAAACGGAAGCAACTCGGCATTCGTCCCGGGATCGTAACCGGCGGCGAGGAAAAGGCCGCTCGGATTGTAGCCGGATTCCGCGGCCAGCCGCGACGCGGTGCCGGAAACGGGATTCGTCAGCACCGTTTCGCACGTTGCGGCATCCTCGAACGCGAACGCCGCGCCGGACCCCGCTTCCGCGAACCACGCCGCCGCCGCCTCGTCCGCGGGCGCGACGGACACCGCCCCGACATCCTGCGTGACGCTCGTGGCCGACGGCAACGCGGCCGCCTGCGCTTCGCGGACCCACGCGCGGACATCCTCCGGCCGCGTGACGACCAAAGCGCCCTCCTGCGCAAAAGCGGTTGCGGGAAGAAAACCGAGCGGCAGCATGGCAACGACATGCCGCAAAAGCGGTGTTCGAGGTCGTCGTTGCATGGAGGCTTCCTTTTGTTCGAGGGGTGACTGTTGGCTTGTTTTCCGGGCGCGTTTCCGCCCCTGCGCGGCCAAGGATACCACATCGAAACGGAAAAACAGTGGGAAATTAGTGGGAAATGCAGGGCGGGACGGGGCGGAAAACCGTCCGCCGCCGTTCGCCCCACCGCGGACGGGAAGGTCAAGGCCGGAGCGCGGCCAACGGGCAGACGAACACGCCGTCCGGCCTCGGATAGGCGCGGTCGCCCGTCGCCGTCAGAACCATCTTGAAGGACGGCGGTTTCATGCTCGTCGTGTCGATGCGGGCGGCGAGGCGCAGCAGCGAGGCGGCTCCCGAATCGATCAACCGGTCTCCGCCGAGTTTGATTTCGACGAGGCCGTAGCTGCCGTTTCTCCGGTGCACGACGGCGTCGCATTCCAATCCGCTTGCGTCCTTGTAGTGGAAGACGGAGCCGCCGAGCGCATCGGCGTACACCCGCAGATCCCGGACCGCCATCGTCTCGAAAAACAGGCCGAACGACGGCAAATCGTTCATCAAGTCGCCGGGCCCGAGTCCGAGCGAGGCGGTCGCGATCGACGGGTCGGCGAAGTACCGTGTGTCACTGGTCCGGATCGGCGTCTTCGAGCGCAGGTTGGGACACCAGGCCGGCATGTCTTCCACGACGAAAATCTTTTTCAGCGCGCGCAGATAGTTCGAAACCGTGGTTTCGTCCAGCGTCGGCTCGTCGTTCGCGGCCAGGTCCTTTTTGATCGTCGCAAGCCCCGCCTGCGACCCCTGGAGCCTTGCGAACGACCCCATAAGCCGGCGGATGCGTTCGGAACTGCGGATCGAAGGTTCGACGCGGGAAACGTCGCTTCCGGCAACGGCGTCGCAATAGTCGAACGCCCGGTCCAGCGCCGTTTCTCCCGCTTGCCGGACCGCCTGCGGCCATCCGCCGCGGCATGCAAGAAAGGCCGTCTCCGCCAGTGTCCGGTCCGTGCATTCCGCGCCGCCCGCCGTGCCGCCGTTTTCGAACAACTCCGAAAGCCGGACGGTACCCGACGATTCGCCGGATTCCCAGAGGCTCATCGTCCGCATCGAAAGACGGGCGATCCGCCCCGTGCCCGTGTGGAAGATTTCGTCGGTCCGGGGCGGAACGGAAGACCCGGTCAAGATGAATTGCCCCCATTCGTCGCAATGGTCCACGGAAAAACGGACGGCGTCCCAGAGCTGCGGAGCCCGTTGCCATTCGTCCAGAAGCCGCGGCCGTCCGCCGTCAAGAAGCGCCCCCGGATCCGTTTCAGCCAGAGAAAGCAGGCTTTTCCGTTTTTTGGGGTCGTCCATGTAAAGGACGCTTTTGGCGATTTGTTCCGCCGTCGTGGTTTTTCCGCACCACTTCGGCCCTTCGATCAAAACGGCACCCATGCCTTGCAGTTTTCGGGCAAGCAGGTCGTCCAGAATCCGCGGTTTGTAGGTTTTCATGCGCTTCATTCTCTCGAAACCCGGCTTCCTGTCAAGAAAAATCGGCGCTTTATCGCCGATTCGTTCGGCGCTTTATCGCAGACTTTTTCGGCGCTTTCTCGTTGTGCAAAGGACTCCACCGTCCTTTTCGTTGCTCCCTCTGCGTTCTATGCGGTGCCAACTTTTGGCACTGCCTAGGACATCGTGCACCGGGTGGTCTCCGCCAGCAGACGGATTTCGGGTGCGGCCACGAAAAACAATCCGAAGACCGAAAACGACGCGACGAGAAAAGCGGCGACGATCACGAGGGCTTCCAGCGCCAGGCAGAGCGCGCAAGCGGCGCGCAGGAGCCACAGCGTCCCGCGCGAAAATCCCTTCCGTTGAACCGTTGGCAGAAACCTCGGCATGGCTCCTTTCCTTTTTGTCACGGATTCCTTCCGCCCGGAGGTTGCAAATCGCCGACGGACATTCCCGGAG
>JAFUXX010000007.1 GCA_017476965.1 Kiritimatiellia bacterium
GAATTGCGCCATGCAAACTACGGCGGATTTCCGGTTCTTCGCCGCGGCCGCGGCGGCCGCGTTCTCTCTCCTTTCGCAGGCGGCCGGGGCCGAATACCCGGCCAGGCCGGACGCCGGCAGCGAAGTTTCCGCGCTCCTCGCGGCGCTGCCCCCCGCCGCGCCGCGCGCGGCGGATGCTGACGCCGCAGCGGACGACGACGGCGAGACGATCGCGTTCACGTTCGACCACGTCGGCATCCACGCTTTCGCGCAGATAGTCGGCAGGTTCACCGGGCGCAAGATCGTGGTGGCGGACGACGTGGACGGCGCGGTGAGCGTCGTTTCTCCGGCCGTGACGCGCGCCGAGGCGTGGCCGCGGTTCGCCGCCGTGCTCGAATCTTCCGGCTACACGCTCGTGCGCGACGGCGACGTGGAGCGCGTGGTGCGCCTCCCGGAGCGCGACCCCTCCGGCATGGGCGCGGTGGTCGACGATTCTTCCGACCTGCCGGAACACGGGCTGGTTTCGTGCGTGCTGCACCTGCAGCACGTTTCCGCCGCGGACATGAAGGACCTGCTCGAAGGCCAGCTGCGCCGCAAGGGCGCGGTTTCCGTGCTGCCCGAAACGAACGACATCGTGGTGTCCGACACGGCGTCCGCGATCCGCCGCCTGAAGTCGCTCGTCGACGCCCTCGACAAGCCCGGCACGGCGCGCTCCACGGAGGTGATTCCGCTCGCGAACGCCGACGCGGCGTCCGTCGCCCGCCAGCTAGCGGCGTCGTTCGCGGAGAGCCAGTCGCGCGCCCAGCAGCTGCTCGGCCGAATCCCGGCCCCCAACGGCGCGCCGTCGGCGCTCCCCTCGATGCGCCCGCCGACAATAGTTCCCGTCGAGCACGCGAACCGCATCCTCGTTTCCGGCTCCGAGCGGCAGCTGCGCACCGTGCGGGAGCTCGTCGCCAAGCTCGACGTCCCGGCGCCGGCCGGGCGCTCCGGCCTGCACGTGCTGCAGCTGGACTACCTCAAGGCCGCGGACGTTTCGAAAAACCTGACCTCGCTCCTCGAAAAGTTCGCGGCGGGCAACGCCGACCCGTCCCTCGCGCGCCGCGTGGCCGTGGAAGCGGTGGAGAGCGCCAACGCGCTGCTCGTGCACGCCCAGCCCGCGGATTTCGACGAAGTGGCCGCGCTCGTCGCGGCGCTCGACGTGCCGCCGCGCCAGGTCAACATTTCCGTACTCATCGCCGAAGTTTCCGAGGGCGACCTGGACCGCCTCGGCGTCCAGATTTCCGCGCTCCGCACGCCGGACCGCGTCGGCGGCACCGGGGCCGGCGCCGCGACGCGCTTCTCGGACGAAACGGCGACCGGTTCCGGCCTGCTCTCCTCGTTCGCCAACGGACTCTACGGCGAGGGCCTCGCGTTCGGCATCGCGCACGGCTCGCACCTCGACGCCAACGGCAACGTCGTCGCCGACTATCCCGCGATTTTCGACGTGGACGCCATCAAGCAGGATTCGCGCGTGAAAATCGTGGCCAATCCGTCGCTCGGCGCGCAGAACCACACGAAGGCCGAAGTCGCGATCGTGGACGACATCCCGCTCACGGAAAGCAACATCACCGGCACCGGCGACAACCGCGACGTGATACAGAACATCACCCGCCGCGACGTGGGCGTGAAGCTTTCGCTCGTGCCCCACATCGTTCCCGGCGGCATGGTGCAAATCGAGCTGGAGCCTTCCATCGAGGCCGTCACGTCCAACGCCGGAAACGGGTCGGACTACGCCCCGACGATTTCCAAGCGTTCCGCCAAGACCGTGGCCACCGTTGCCGACGGCCAGACGATCGTGATCGCCGGCCTCACGCGCTCGGACACGACCGACGTGCGCCGCAAGATCCCCGTCCTCGGCGACATCCCTCTCCTCGGCTGGCTCTTCCGCTGGACGAGCGAGCAGACCACCCGCACGAGCCTGCTCATATTCGTGACTCCGCGCGTGCTGCCCGCCGGAGAGGAATCCTCCGCGGCGGCGGACGCCCTCCGCGCGGATCTCGAAGCCGCTTCCGGCCTTTCCCGCGACGAGCTGCTGCGCGGCCTTTCCCGCGAGCCCGATCCCGCCGCCGCGCCGGAAGGGTAGCCCCTCCGGCGCGGGGGCGCGCCCGTCCTACCGCAGCAGGAAGAGCGTGCCTTCGGGGGCGAAGCCGGTCACGGCCTCTGCGTCCGCCATCGAGAGGTAGACGGCCTTCGTCCACTCGGGAGTGCTCACCCCCTGGCGGATGCGCAGTTCGTCCACCGGGCCGCCGAACGCGTCGCCGCCGTTCACCCACCCGATCAGGCCCATGCCGTTCGGGAAGTTGGAGATTCCCGCGCCGGAGATTGGATTGCCACTGACTGGCCATGTCTCGCCGTTCTTGTAGCGGACGGCCTGCTCCTCGAGATACGGATTCGGCTCGTATGCGACCGTGACGTGACTCCACCCATAGTCGAGCGGTTCGCCAGTCGCGAGATCGTACTTGACGACATAATTTCTCGCGTTCTCGGAATAAACGCTTCCGAATGCGCTGGGCGCTTGGTCCCCTGTGTGCTTGTCGGCGCCGTTCTCGTCCGTCCAGTGCCACACCTGGTGGCACCACGAGCCGTCGATGTTGATGTTTTGGCAGTCGGACCATCCCGTGCCGGACGCGAAGAAGCGGCCGCTTGCCGATGTCTTGACGCCGGTGACGAGGTTCGAGCTGATCGGCAGGCACCAGAGTTCGAACGTCGCGCCGTCGCTCTCGAAGTCCCACGCAGAGGTCTGCGCGGCCGAGAGCTTCACGTCGCCGGTGCCAACGGCGTACAGGCCCGCCGGGGCGGAGACGATTGCTTCCTCCGTGTCGACCACCTCGTTTTTGCCGCCTCCGGCCCCATGCGTCTTCGTCACGCCGCGGTCGTCGGACGTCGGGGCCGGGAAGTTTTCGCCGAGCGCGAGCGTCGCGTCCATTCCGGCGACGGGGCTGTCGAGCGTGAAGTCCGCGTTGACCTTGCCCATGTGCCAGACGCCGAGGTATCCGGCGCGCGTCCAGACGTAGGACGCCTGGGAGGAGGGCAGTTTGGCCGACCGGGCCGCGGCGAAAAGCATGTAGAACTCGGTTCCGGCGCGGCACTCTGGCAGGTTCACCCACACGAGCGATTCGCCGTCCGGATCCCAGTTCTCGATGTCCGAAGCGAGCAGGCGGCCGTCGGCCCCGACGAAGCGGATGTCCGAGCCGCCCTCCGCGCAGTGGCGGTAGAAGAACCCGGGGACGCGCTCTTCGGAGAGGCGGACGAGGACCGGGAAGTTTTCCTGCACGTCGTCGCGCATGAAGGACTCCCCGACGCGGAACGTCGCCTTGCGCCCGAACGCGCTTTGGTCGACCGCGGGCGAGCCGTCCGTGGTGAACTCCACGGCCGTCTCCGGGAACGCGTCGCCGTTCATGACGAACCATGCGACGTAGTCCGTGGCCGCCGAGAGGCCGGAAACGGCCACGGTGGCCGCCGCAGCCCCGGCGGCGAGCGTCACGGCTTCGGTGAAGTTCGTCGTTTTCCCGCCGGCTTCGGCGTACGCGACGGCGATGCTCGCGCCGCCCGGCGCGTAGAACGCGCCCGCCACCGTCGCCGAGTTCGCGGTGGCCGAGACGAAGCGGATCGATTCGGGCTGCGGCTCGTCGACGGCCACGAACCCGGGCACGGCCATCGTCTGGTAGGTCGCCAGCGCCCAGTCGGCCGAGGAACACCGCGCGCGGACGCGGATTTCGTCGAGGTTCCCGTCCATTGCGGCCGTGCCGTCGATGTACGAGGTGAACGCCAGGCCGTTCTCGAACGTGAGATCCTTGGCCAGCGTGGTGCTGGCGCCGGACGTTCCGTTGTCGTACGCCAAGGCGGACCTGCTCGCGGCCGATGCGGACGACGAGCGGTACGCGAACGACATGTGGTTCCACCCCGCCGCAGCCCAGGATGCTTTCCCTCCCGTGCTGTTGCCGTTGCCGATGTAATAGTCGCCGGTGCCGATGCTCATGGTGTTCCAGCCGTTCCAAGAGGATCCGTTGGAGAACACCCGGCGGTAGTTCCCCTTGGAGGGCGTCATCCACGCTTCGAACGTGACGCCGTTTTCGGTGAAGTCCCAGCCGTACGTGACGGCGGAATCGAGCGTGAGTGCCCCGTTGCAGACGACGTATCCGCCGACGACTCCCTCGTCGGTCGTCGGGTCGTTGAAGCCGCTTGGCGCTTCGACCGCGCCGGAAACGCCGGAGGCGTCGGCGAACGCGCCGGCGGACTTTTCGTCCAGATGGTAGACGGCGATGTAGCCGGCCTTGGTCCACACGCGCGCCGGATTGTCCGCGGCCGGCGCCTCGTGGCCGGATTTCACTCCGAAGTACATCGTGAAGTAGGAGTTGGCCTGCATCTCGGGAATCTGGACCCACACGAGAGATTCGCCGCCGGGGTTCCACGTCTCGATTTCGTGCGGCACGCGCACGCCGTCCACGGCGAAGCGCAGGTCGGAGCCGGAAGGCGCGCAGTCGTCGTAGTCGAAGCCGCTCGTTTCCGGGGTCAGGCGGACGAGCGCCGGGAAGTTTTCCAGCGTTTCGGACCCGGTGTAGCCGGCGACGCGGAACGTCACGGAGTGGTCGAAGTCCCCGGCGTCCACGGCCACGAATCCGGTAGTCGTGAACGGAACCGCAGGAGTGGCAACGACGGAACCGTCCGCCCGCGCGATTTCGATCCACGCCTGGTAGTCCGTGGCGATGTCGAGGCCGGAAACTTCGACGCCGGAAACGGAGAGATCGCCGGTCGCCGCGGTTCCGGCGGCGGCGGAAAACTCGACGGGAACCACGCCGACGCTGCGGACTCGGACCGTCGCCGCGCCGTAGACTTCGCTCTGCGGGATCGTGAAGTCGCCGCTGACGGTGGCGGCATTGTCGCCGACGGAGTCCACCGTCGCCGAAATCGCTTCCGTCGTGGCCGCGGCTGCGGTCGAATAGGCCGCCGGAGCGCCGTCGGGAGACGCGACGAACTGCACGGAATACGCGGTGCCGGGCAGGACGTCCGCGAAGGTCGCCGTGGACGTGCCGTCGGTTTCGTCGACGGAGGTGGCGGCGACCGTGGCGGCCACGGTTCCGTTCGTCGTGAGCGTGGCCGTCACGGGCACGGTGCCGAACGAGGCCGGCACGGTGAACTCCGCGGTGGCTGAAACGGTCGTCCAAGTCGTGGCCGTCACGGTCGTCGCGCCGGGGACGACGCCTCCGGACACCTCGATAGAGCCGGCGGAAAGGAAGTCCGCATCGGCCTGCGTGGCGTAGTTGGCCGCCGCCCAGGCGGCGGTCGTGTTGCCGCGGCGGACGCGGATTTCGTCCATCCAGTGGTTCCACTTGGAGTCGCTGCGCGCCGTGACGAGCATGCCGTCATCGTTGAAGTCGACGGCCTTCTGCGTTCCGGCGAAGAAGCCGACGCCGTGGTCGTAGACTTCCGAGCCGAACGAACCGTCGCTTGGTGCGAGTACGGAGGTGATGTGGTGCCATGCCGTTCCCGACGGGGAGCCGCTCGGCCAGTTCTTCACGCTCCAGGATCCGACCATCTGGTAGATGCGCGTGGGGCCGATGGCGAGGCTGTTCTTTTTGTTGCCGGAGCTGGTGCCGTGGCAGAAGATGCGGTGGAACTCGGTGGTGAGGTTGCCAAGCCAGGTTTCGGTCGAGTATCCGGTGGTGGCGAAGTTCCAACTGGCGGCGTTGGCGGCGGAGACCTGAAGGATGGCCTTGTCGTTTTGGGGAACCACGTAGTAGGCGCTGCCGAGGGCGCTTGGACTATCCGTCGCGGGCGCGGACGGCGTCCCTGTGCCGTTCGGCTCCAGCGTTGCGCCGAGGCCGGTGGAGTCGGGATAGGAGCCGTCGGCGTTCTGCACGTTCATGTGCCAGACGCCGACGTAGCCGGCCTTGGTCCAAACGGCGGTCGGGGAGACGGTGGGGAGGGCGGAGGCGTCGGTCGGCGCCCAGTAGGCGGTGATCGTCGTGGAGGAGTCGAGCGACGGAACGGACACCCATACGAGGGCGCCGAGCTCGGAATCCCAGGTGTCGATCTCGTAGTCGAGGTTTTCGCCGGTCGCGTCGGCGAAGCGCAGTTCGTCGGCGGGCGTCGCGAAGTCGGCGAACTGGAAGCCGGAGACGTCCGAGAGGCGCACGAGGACCGGGAAGTTTTCGAGCGCGCCGCCGTCCCACGAATCCGTGACGGTGAACGTGACGTGTTTGTCGAAGAGCGACGTGTCGAGCGTCGCGGCGCCGGCGACGGGGACCGCCCACTGCAGGGCGAGCGCGGCGGCGAAAGCGGGCGCGGCGCGGAGGCCGCGCGCGGGGAGGAGCGAAGGCGTTTTCGTGTGCATGGGAGCGTTTCCGGATGTGGATCAGTAGATGAGGATCGCGGAGCCGAAACCGTAGTCGGACGGCGTGCCCATCGTGAGGAACGCGCCTGCGGCGGTCGTGTCGCTGTTGAGCTGCGTGTCGTGGCTGGCCTGCGCCCAGGTTTCGGACGAAACCGCGCCGCGGACGCGGAATTCGTCGATGGCGCCCTTGACGAACTGGTTGTCGCTGTCCGGCTTGCGGCACAGTTTGAAGGAGGCGAAGTCGCCGTACGCGGAGTTGGACGCGGTGCCGCCGTTGTAGCGGGTCTTGCCCGTGGTGGAGGACGCGCCGCCATTGAGATAGACGCCCGCGCCGCCTGCCGGGGCCCAGTTCACGACGATGTGGGTCCACGTCGTGCCGGTCGTGTCCACGTCCGGCTTGACGGCGCCGTCATAGCCCCAGGACGACCCGTTGTACCCGTACAAGTAGCCGGAAACGGCATAGCCGACGGCGCGGTTCCAGCTGTCGCCGGAGGCGAAGAGCCAGTTGTCGCCCGTTTCGTTGCGGACGAACCAGCCTTCGGCGGAGAGGCCCGCCGCGGCGTATTCGGCCCACGCGGACGTGTCGCCCAGGTCGAAGCCCTTGTAGGCTTTCACGGCGTTGCCGACGACGCCCGTCGCTTCCGTTTCGATCATCCCTGCGCTTGGGGCCGCCGCGTACGCGTTGCCGGCGGAGTTGGTGTAGGACGTCGTGCCGTCGTCGGGCGCGTTGAAGTGCCACACGGCCAGATACCCGGCCCTGGTCCAGACGCTGGAGGCGGAGATGGCTTCCGGCGCGGTGGAGTTGGCGCCCCAGTACATCGTGAAGGTCGTGGACGCATCGGCGAGGGAGCGCAGCGAGACCCAGACGAGGTAGGTGCCGGATTCGGCGTCCCACGTGTCGATTTCGTGCGCGAGCAGGGCGCCGGAGGCGTCTGCGAAGCGGAGGCCGGACGCCTTCTTGACCGAGTTCGCGACGAGGTCGGCGGGGATGCGCACGAGGACCGGGAAGTAGCGGAGCGTCTCGGAGCCGTCGTAGCCGGACGCCGTGAACGCCACTTTGCCGCGGAACATCGAGGAATCCACGGTCACGGTGCCGGTCGTGGCGAACGAGGCGGAGGGCGTTTCGATTTCCGCCGCGCCGTCCGGCGCGACGACGAAGTGCACCGTGTAGTCGGTGTCCGTTTCAAGGCCGGTGGCGACCGCCGTCCAGACGCCCGACGCGAACGTTGCGGCCACTGTGGCGGGGGTTCCCCTCGCCGGGGCGAACACCGCGGAAACGGCGCCGCCGGAGTACGAGGCGCCGGAAAGCGTGGCCGCGAGCGTCGCCGTGGCCGTCGTGTCGCCAATGCCCGAAACCGCAGGCGCCGGCAGGGCCGCCGTCGTGAAGGAGCCCGTTTGCGAATAAACGGTGTTGCCGTCGTGCGTCACGCTGAACACGGCCGTGTAGGCCGTGCCGGGCAGGAGGTCGTCCACTTGGACGGAAACGGAACCGTCCGCCGCGGATACCGTGCCGGCGTTGCCGAGCGTGTAGGCGGTGCCGTCCGCCGGCGTGAGCGTGAGCGAGACCGCGAGGGAATCTTCGACCGAGTCCGCGACCGCAAAGGAAGTCGCGAGATTGGCGGCAGTCCAGGCGACTCCCGAAGCCGTGACGGTTTCGCCGCCTTCGACCGCCGCGCCGGCGGAGACCACCGCGCCGTAGTCGAAGAACGCCGCGTCCGCCTGCGTGGCGTAGTTCGCGGCGGCCCAGTCGGCGGAAACCGTGCCGACGAGGATGCGCATTTCGTCGCACGTCCCCTTGAGCGGCGTGTTGCCGTTCAGAAACGACGTGAGCCCGAGACCGTTCGGCATCTGGCTGGGAGGCGTGGCGGCGGCGGAGATTTGATTTGCGCCGTTGATGTAGTCGGCCGCGTTGCCGTCCGGGTCGTAGACTGCCGTGAAGTGGCGCCAAGAGCCGGTTCCGTCAAGCGCTGGCGACATCGAGGCCCAGGTCTTGTTGCGGCCGGTTTGGATCTTCGTGTCGTAATAGACGTGGAAGTATTTCTGCCCGTCGACGTTGATGCCGATGTTCATGCCGCTGTTCCAGGAGGATCCGACGGCGAACATGCGTCCGTTGCTTTCGGGATAAATCCACGATTCAAGCGTGAGGGCGGATCCATTGCCGATGTCGGCGGAAATGTCGCTGACCTTGTCCGCCGAGAGGACCAACGCGCCGTTTCCGTTGGCGCCCGTCGAGTAGGACCCGTTTCCGATGGCGCCTGTCGCCGTCGCGGCATTGCTGGCGGATGTCGGAACGGCCGAGCGTCCGTTGCCCGTCGAATCGGCGAAGGCGCCGTCCGAAAGTGTGGAGAGGTGCCAGACGCCGGCGTAGCCCGCCTTGGTCCACACGGCGGTGGAGGAGACGGCGGGCAGCGACGCGCCGGACTGCGGGGCGAAGTAGGCGGTAATCGTCGTGGAGGAGTCGAGCGACGGAACGGACACCCATACGAGGGCGCCGAGCTCGGAATCCCATGTGTCGATCTCGAAGTCGAGGCTGTCGCCGTTCGCGTCCGCGAAGCGCAGCTCCGCGGCGGGATCGGAGAAGTCGGCCAACCGGAACCCGCTCGCCCGGTCGAGGCGTACGAGGACCGGGAAGTCCGCGAGCGCGGATCCGGAATACTTGCCGGAACCGACGGAAATCTCGACGGACTTCGAGAAAACCGACGTATCGAGCGCCGTCGCGGACGCGGACAACGACGCGGAGGCGGCGAAAACCGCCGCGAGGGAAAGTAGTTTCGTGTGCATGGAATTGTGGGGAAAGGTGGAAATTCCGCGCGCACGGGGACACCCCTAGCGCGCGAGACGATAGTACAGTCCCCCCCCCCCCCTGTCAAGAATATTCAGTTCTCAGGCAATAAAACGCAGTCAATTTCCACCCGCGAAAACCCGGCCGCATCGCCTGTTCTGCGCAGCGCCGGACACGGCGCTGTCGGGTGGGTGCGGCCCGCCCGGCTGGCGGGCCCTACCAGAGCCCTGCCAGTCTCCCAAGCCGTCTCCCGTCGTCTTGTCGTCTTCTCCGCGCCCGCGCTAGCCGCGGGCGCGGAGGATGCGGGCAGCGGCGACGAGGTTGCGCAGGCTGGCCTCGGTTTCCGGCTCGCCGCGGGTCTTGAGGCCGCAGTCGGGGTTGATCCAGAGTTTGCCGGGATCGACCTTTGTTTCCATCTTTTCGACGGCCGCGACGATTTCTTCGACGGACGGCACCCGCGGTGAATGGATGTCGTAGACGCCCGGCCCGACTTCGGTGCGGAAATCGGCGGCCTTGAGCGCGTCCAGGATCGCGAGGTCGGCGCGGGACGCTTCGAACGTGATCACGTCGGCGTCCATCGCGTCGATGTCGCGGATGATGTCGTTGAATTCGCTGTAGCACATGTGCGTGTGGATCTGCGTCTGCGGCTTCACGCCGCTGTGCACGAGCCGGAACGCGGGGATCGCCCAGTCGAGATAGTCGCGGTGCCAGTCTTCGCGGCGCAGGGGCAGCTTTTCGCGCAGCGCGGCTTCGTCGATCTGCACGATCGGGAGGCCGGCGGCTTCGAGGTCGAGCACCTCGGCGCGGATCGCGAGGGCGATCTGCAGGGTCTGGTCCTTGAGCGGTAGGTCTTCGCGCGGGAACGACCAGTTGAGTATCGTGACCGGGCCGGTGAGCATCCCTTTCATCGGCTTGCGCGTCAGGCCCTGCGCGTAGGCGCTCCAGCGGACCGTGATCGGCTCGCGGCGCGAAACGTCGCCCCAGACCACCGGCGGCTTTACGCAGCGCGTGCCGTAGCTCTGCACCCACGCCTTTTCGGTGAACACGAAGCCGTTGAGGTGGTCGCCGAAGTACTCCACCATGTCGTTGCGCTCGAATTCGCCGTGCACGAGCACGTCGAGGCCGATGTCCTCCTGGAGCGCGACGCACGCCGCGATCTTGTCCTCCACGAACTTTTCGTACTCCGCGCGCCCGATGCGGCCCTTGCGGAACGCCGCGCGCTCGGCGCGCACTTCCTTGGTCTGCGGGAACGAGCCGATCGTCGTGGTCGGGAACTTCGGCAGGCCGAAGCGCTCCTTCTGGACGGCCTCGCGCTCGGCGAACGCGGGCTTGCGCTCGAAATCGGCGGGCGTCAGCGCCTCCACGGCGGCGCGGACCGCGCGGTCCGGCTCCACGCGCGGCGCGGCGAAGAGCGCTCGGTTCGCTTCGAGCGCTTCCGCGGCGCCGCCGTCGAACGCGGCCGCGACGTCGCGCAGTTCGCCGAGCTTTTCGACGGCGAACGCGAAGTGGCGCAGCGTCGACTCCGGGAGCGCCGTTTCCGACGCCGTGGTCCACGGCACGTGGAGCAGCGAACACGAAGTGCCGGCGACGACGCGCTCCGCCGGGACGACCGCCGCGAGTTCGCGCAGCAGCGCGATCTTTCCGTCGTAGTTTGCGCGCCAGACGTTCTTGCCGTTCACGACGCCGGCGACGAGCTGCGCGCCCTCGGGGAAGCCCTGCTCGCGCAGCAGCGCCAGGTTGCGGTCGCGGCCTTCCACGAAGTCGAGGCCGATGGCGTCGAACCCGATCTCCTTGACGGCCTGCCAGCTGTCGCGCAGGTCGCCGAA
>JAFUXX010000040.1 GCA_017476965.1 Kiritimatiellia bacterium
AGCGGGGTGCGGCGCGCCGACGGGTCCGAAATCGAAACGTTGCGAAGTCTCGGCGCCGCGCAGGTCGGCGAGGCCCGCCGGATCGCGCGGCATCGGGGCGTCGCGGAACGCGGGAAGGAGGCCTTCCCAGATCGCGTCGAGCTCGCGCTGCATGTCGCGCATGCCGGCCGTCGCGGCCACGACTGCGTCGAGGTGCGGGATCATCACCGCGAGCTGGCCGGACGCGCCGTCGCCGCGGAACGCGCCGTGCTGGCAGCGCCAGAACTGGAAGCCGTACCCCTGGCACCAGTCTACCGCGCGGCCGGGACCGGCGTTGTCGATCTGCTTCGAGGTCGCCGCCGCGATCCACTCCGCGGGGACTGCGCGGCGGCCGTCCGGCAGCACGCCGCCGCGCAGCCAGAACTGCCCCGCCGCCGCGATTTCGCGGACCGTGAGGTTGAGCCCCGCTCCGCCGAGGTCGATCCCGTCCGGCGTCGGATCCCACACGAGGTCGCGCGAAAACCCGAGCGGGTCGAAGAGCCGCGGGCGCAGGAAGTCGGAGAGCCGCTGCCCCGAAACCTTCTGCACGACGGCGGAAAGCAGGAACGTCGCGCCGGAGTTGTACGTGAAGACCGTGCCGGGCTCGTCGCGAAGTTCGTCCTCCAGCAGGTTCTGCACCCACGGGCGGCCGTTGCCGAAATTCTCGTCGCCGCGGGCGAACCGCTCCGCGGTCGCGGCCATGTCCGAGGCTTCGGGAGAACGGGCGAACGCTTCGTGGAGCGCCGCGTAGCGGCCGCCCCAGATGCCGCACGACTCGCGGCCGAGCCCCATTTCGAGCAGGTGGCGCAGCGTCGCGCGGCGCATGCGGTCAGTCACGCGCGGGGAGTCGTATTCGGGGAAGAACGAAACGACCGGCGCGTCGACGGAGGGGATCAGCCCCTCCGCGATCGCCATGCCCACGGCCGTGGACGTGAAGCTCTTGCTCAGCGAAAAGAGTTGGTGGCGGTCGGCGGGAGAGCACGGGTCGAGGTACGCCTCCGCGACGACCTTGCCGTGGCGCAGCACGACGAGGCCGTGCACGCGCCGCAGCGAAAAGAAGCGGCGGACGAAGTCCGCGAGCGCGCGGGAAGAAACTCCTTCGTCCTCCGGGACCGCGCGGGGGAGGACTGGTTGGACGGCGGCGTCTTTCATCGTCGGGCGGGAGCGGGGGCGGTCAGTCCTTGCGGACCCACTCGCCGGAGTCTTCCTGGTACCAGATGCCCTTGCCCGCGGGGAGGCGCTCGCGGATCTTGGCCGCGCGGCGCTTCTCGACGTCCGCGCGCGCCGCGCCGGTGCTGTCGGCGATTTCGGCCATCTTCGCGCGGCGGGCGGCGTTGGCGTCGGCCACGATGTCCTCCTGCTCGGGCGTGAGCTTGCCGCGCGGGGCGACGTAGCCGCGGTTGTCCACGCCCACGAGCCCGGCCTCGGCCCACGCCCGGATTTTTTCGGCGTTGCGGGGAGGCTTGCGCGTTTCGCCGTCGAGAGCCTTTTCGATCTCGCGGTCCACCTTCAGGTTCACGTCCATCGTGATGTGAATCGGCTTCACCTCGTGTTCCGTCTTCACGGAGAGGCATCCGGGAAAAAGCGGCGCCGCCAGGGCGGCCGCGAGAATCGTTGCAAAAGCGGTGTGTTTCATGGTTGCGGCGCGCGCGTACCCGCGCGCGCCGTCCATTGTACCCGCTTCCGCGGAAAAGTCACCCCCAATAGCCCCGAGGCTGAAATCTGCATCAGATGGTGGGACAGGGCGGACTTGACCGGAAAAGTGCAGAAAACGCCGGACTGGAGGGGCCGAAAACGCATCGGAATCCCGGAACGGTGAATAGACGCCTGCATGGGACGCCGGACGGCGCATGCCCC
>JAFUXX010000362.1 GCA_017476965.1 Kiritimatiellia bacterium
CACGCGCCGCGCCAAGCCGCGCTGCTAGGCGGCCGGGGCCACGGGAATCAGGCGGCCGGGGCCGGGACGAGAATGCGCAGCGCGCCGCGGCGGACGGTGAATTCGACCTTCGCCGGGGCGTCGAAAAGTTCGCCGTCGAGCTGCACCGGGCCGGGCTCGGGGCGTTCGACCACGAGCGAAGAGAACTTGCGGCTCGTCGCGCCGGGGAGCGCGCACGCGCCCTTGGAGAACACGTCGGCGAGACTGGCGAGCATTCGCGGAGCGTCGCGGCGGTTGCCGGCGACGAGCTCCATCCTGCCGTCCGAGGCGTCGGCCGCTGGGTCGATGAGCGCGCCGCCGCCCCAGCCGGAAACGTTGCCGACCGTGAAGATCAGGGGATCGGGGAATTCGAGGCGCTCCGCGCCGTCGACCGTCGCCGTGACGGGCTGGGGCTTCCAGTCGAGAATCGACACGGCCCCGGCGATGACGTACGAGCCCACGCCGCGCATGGGCAGCTTGTCGTAGGCGCGGACGAGCTCCGCGTCCCACGCGACCGAAGCCGAAACGAGGAACGGGCGGCCCGACGCGAACCCGGCGTCCATGTCGCGCACGGGCGCGGAAGCGAGCGCTTCGACGGCGGCCGCGGGGTCCTGCGGGATCCCGAAATGACGCGCGAGGCCGTTGCCGCTGCCCATGGGCACGACGGCGAGCGGGACGCCGGTGCCGATCAGGCGGGCGCCGATCGAAGAAACCGTCCCGTCGCCGCCGCAGACAGCGATGCAGTCAGCGCCGTCGGCGAGAGCGGCGTCGAGCTGGCGCATCGACTCCTCGCGCGAGGAGGGGAAATACCACGCCAGGTCGTCCGCCGCGGCGGCCCAGGCGGCGGAAAAGGCGTCCGCGACGCGACGAAAACGCGACGCTCCGGGACCGGAGCGCCGGTTGTAGAAAACGCGCGCTTTGCGGAACCGCGGCAAAGCCGTGCCCTACGCCTCGGCGGCGGCGGGAGCGGCGGCCTTGGCCTTGGAAGCCACGGTCGTGCGGAGGCGGGCGGACTTGCCCTTGAGCCCGCGCAGGAAGTAGAGCTTCGCGCGGCGGACGTGGGAGTGTGCCTCCACGTCGATGCGGCTGATGTAGGGGGAGTGGACGGGGAAGGACTTCTCGACGCCCACGCCGAAAGCCACGTGGCGCACCGTGAACGTCTCGTTGGCGCCGGCGCCCTTGCGGGCGATGACCGTGCCGATGAACGCCTGGTCGCGCGTCTTGTCGCCTTCCTTGATCTTCACCCAGACCTTGACCTGGTCGCCGATGTCGAACTGGGGGACGTCCTTCTTGAGGCCTTCGGCCGTGATTGTGTCAAGAACGTTGCTCATTGTTTTCTCTCCTGGTTGGAAACCGTTTTGCTTGATTTTCGTTTTTTCGAAACTGGCGGGGGGCGCGGCAGGCCCATCTTCGCGGCCATGTCCGGCCGGCGCTCCATCGTGATCCTCTCGGCCTCCGCCTCCCTCCACTTCCGCACTTTTTCGTGGTCGCCGCCTTGCAGCACCGCCGGCACTTCGAGCCCTCTCCAGACCGGAGGCCGCGTGAACTGCGGGTAGTCGAGCAGGCCCGTCTCGAAGGATTCGTCCTCCGTGCCGCCCTCGGCGCCGAGCACTCCGGGCAGGAGCCTCACCACTGCGTCCACCACGCATGCCGCCGCGAGCGCGCCGTTGGTGAGCACGTAGTCGCCGATCGAGATTTCCTCCGGGTCGAAGAACCTGCGGACCCGGTCGTCGATCCCCTCGTAGTGGCCGCACAGGAAAACGAGGTGCTTTTCCCGCGCGAGGCGGCGCGCGTCTGCCTGCTCGAACGGCTTGCCGCCGGGAGACATGAGCAGGATCCGCGACTCGGGCCCGGCCACGCTCTCCACCGCCCTCGCGAGCGGCTCGGCGAGCATCACCATCCCGGGCCCGCCTCCGTAGGGGCGGTCGTCCGTCGAGCGGTGCCGGCCTTCCGCGAAATCGCGGGGGTTCACGATCCTGAACCGGACCGCCCCCGCCCGGAGGGCGCGCCCCATCATGCTCTCGGAGAAGAACCCCGCCACCATGGCGGGAAACTCGGTCACGAGATCGACCTGCAGGGGTCGGGAAGGCGGCGCTTGCACGGCGGACTCCCGCGCCGTCGCGGCGCGGGCCCGGACTGGCTGGGAGGCTAGCCGGCCGCCGCGGCCGCCTTGGCGGCCTTGGCCAGCTTGGCCTTCTTGCCCTTGGAAATCTTCTGGTGCGTGTGCTCGGGCTTGCCTTCGGCCGCGCGCTTCTCGCGGTTGAGCAGGCTCAGCACGATCGGGCTGACGATCGCGCCGACGCCGCGCCAGTACGCGATGCGGTCGAGCTTGAGCTCGAAGTTCTTGCCGGTCTGGCGCGGGGAGTACCAGCCGAGGTTTTCGATGAAGCGGCCGTCGCGCGGGGAGCGGGTGTCGGCGGCGACGACGCGGAACGAAATGTCCCGGTTGGCGCCGGTGCGGGTGAGTCGGACTTTGACGGACATGATTCTTCTGCCTGTTCGTGTTTCGGGTACGGAAAAACGGGGCGCGCGGGCTTTTCCGTGCGCACGGGGCGGGAATGATGCCACAGATTCCGCAGAAAATCCAGAAAAAACCGCGGTCCGCCCCTGAGGTTTGTTTTCGCGGCCGTTTCGTGGTATCCTCCGGCCCGCCATGAACACCGTCTACCACCGCATCGATTCCAGCTCCGGCAGCGTAGTTTCCCTCCGCGCCTCCGGCGTTTCGTACCACGAACTGGCGGAAATCTCCTCCCGCGGGGTTTCGTCGCTGGCGCAGGTCATCAAGATCGACGGCGAAAACGTCTCGCTCCAGGTGTTCGCCGGCGCCCGCGGCATCGCGACGGACGCCAAGGTGCGCTTCCTCGGCCGCCCGATGCAGGTCGCGTTTTCGGACGACCTGCTCGGCCGCGTGTTCGACGGCGGCGGCAACCCGCGCGACGGCGGCCCCGCCCTGCGCGACGGCATGATCGACATCGGCGGCCCGTCCGTGAACCCCGCCAAACGCGTCATCCCGCGCAACATGGTGCGCACCGGCATCCCGATGATCGACGTCTTCAACTCGCTCGTCGAGTCGCAGAAGCTCCCGATCTTCGCGAAGTCCGGCGAGCCGTACAACGAGCTTCTCGCGCGCATCGCGCTGCAGGCCGAGACGGACGTGATTGTCCTCGGCGGCATGGGCCTCAAGAACGACGACTACCTCTACTTCCGCGACACGCTCGACCGCTCGGGCGCGCTCTCGCGCACCGTCATGTTCGTCCACACCGCGGCGGACCCCGTCGTCGAGTGCATGCTCGTGCCCGACCTCTCGCTCGCCGTCGCCGAGCGCTTCGCCATCGCCGGCAAGAAGGTGCTCGTGCTGCTCACGGACATGACGAGCTTCTCCGACGCGCTCAAGGAAGTCGCGATCACGATGGAGCAGATCCCCTCCAACCGCGGCTACCCCGGCGACCTCTATTCGCAGCTCGCCGCGCGCTACGAGAAGGCGGTGGACTTCGAGGGCGCGGGCTCGATCACGATCCTCGCCGTGACCACCATGCCCGGCGGCGACGTGACGCACCCGGTGCCGGACAACACGGGCTACATCACCGAAGGCCAGTTCTACCTCGAAGGCGGCCGCATCGAGCCGTTCGGCTCCCTTTCCCGCCTCAAGCAGCAGGTCAACAAGAACACCCGCGCCGACCACCGCGTGATCATGGACACCATGATCCAGCTCTTCGCGCAGTACCGCTCGACGCTCGAAAAGCAGTCGATGGGCTTCCGCATGAGCGCGTGGGACGAAAAACTGCTCAAGTACGGCCGCCGCTTCGAAAACGAGATGATGGACATCTCCGTCAACATCCCGCTGGAGAAGGCGCTCGACCTGGGGTGGGAGATCCTCGCCGACTGCTTCGACCCCTCCGAAACCGGCATCCGCACCGAAGTGGTCGAAAAGTTCTGGCCCAAACCCCGCGCCTAGTCTCCGCCCGCCCTGGGAGCGCGGGCATCCCCCTGGGAGCGCGGGCATCCTGCCCGCGTTTCCTTTCGGCGGATCGCATCGGGCGTGAAACTTGCATTTGCAACTTTCACGCCCGTTTTGGACAGTCGCAATTTGGGCGTGAAACTTGCATTTGCAACTTTCACGCCCGTTTTTTGTTGACTTTGCCCCGCCGATATTGGAGAATTTCCGGCATTGGAGGTGACAAACGGTGTTTTTCGGACGCGAAGAAATTTTCGAACAACTTGGCGCGCAGCTGTCGAAACCGGTTGCGACGTTTGTGACGTGCCGCGGGCGTCGCCGCATCGGCAAGTCCACCCTCGTCGAAGAATTTGCGGCAAGGAGCAAGGTCCGTTTCGTCAAGCTCGAAGGGCTGTCTCCGCGCGAAGGGGACTCCAACCGGAAACAACTGGATGCATTCGTCCGGCAGCTTTCCGGGCAGACCGGAGCGCCTCGGCGGCCGGTGGCTTCGTGGTTCGACGCTTTTGCCAGACTGGACGACCAGATTTCCGACGAAGGCAGAACGGTCGTGTTTCTCGACGAAGTGTCGTGGATGGGCAAATACGATCCGGATTTTCCCGGCGAACTGAAGTACGCCTGGGACAACCGCTTCAAAAAACATCCGCGGCTCATGGTCGTCGTGTGCGGAAGCGTTTCCGCGTGGATTTCCAAAAACATCCTGCGGAACAAGGCTTTTGTCGGCCGTCCCACGCTCAATCTCCAAATCGGGGAATTGCCCCTCCGCGACTGCGCGCGATTCTGGGGCCGCCGCGTCCGGACGACGCCCGCGGGCGACATGCTCGACGTTTTGTCCGTGACTGGCGGCGTGCCGAAATACCTCGAACTGGTCGATCCTCGCCTTTCGCCGGCGGAAAACCTGAAAGCGCTCTGCTTCACGCCCGGCGGGGTGCTTGTCGACGAATTCGACGACATTTTCACCGACGTTTTCGAGGGAAAGAGGACGGTCAAACGCAGGATTTTGGAATGCCTCGGGAACGGGGCAATGGGAGGACAAGAACTGTCCCGGGCCCTCGGTGTCGAAAACAACGGCCACCTCGTCGACGAACTCGAGGAACTGGGAACCGCCGGATTCGTCGCGCGCGACGGCGGGGTCAACCCTCTTACTGGAGCCCGGTCCCGGCAGTTTCGCTACCGCATAGCGGACAACTACACGCGCATTTACGTCAAGTACATCGCTCCGAACCGCGAACTCATCGACAAAGGGCTGTTCCGCTTCGTGGAACTCGAGCAGCTTCCCGGATGGCAGTCCGTGCTCGGGCTCCAGTTTGAAAGCCTCGTGTTGAACAACCTTGCCGGACTTCTCCCGCGGCTCGGCCTGGATCGCACGCTCCTCGTGTCCGCCGCGCCGTATCGCCGCGCTTCGCATTCACGCGGCAGCGGATGCCAAATCGACCTTCTGCTCCAAACCCGGAGAAGCGTCTGGGTCGTTGAAATCAAGCGGCGCGAACGGATCGGAACGGAAGTCGTCGACGAAGTCGCCGAAAAGGTGAAACGCCTCGGAATCGAGCGCCGCACTGCGGTGCGGACTGCGCTCGTCTATTCCGGACGGCTTTCCCCCGCCGTGGAAGCGGAAGGATTCTTCGATGCCATCGTGGACGTGGCCGACATTTTGACGGGCGCCGGCGCGTTGTAGGACCGGAGCCGCAGTGAAACGCCGGTGAACGCGCGGGCATCCTGCCCGCGTTTCCCTCCGCCGCGCCTTCGCCGCGCGGCGGAGGAATTTTATTGCAATTGCGCGGAGTTTCGCCGATAATGGGCGCGTTCCGCGACGCCGCGCGCGAGCCGGCTGAGCGGAGCGACAACCGAACTTGCATTCTTGCAATGCGGAACCGTCACAGGAAATGTAGGAAACTTCTTGGTCGGACGGAACGCGGCAGGGGTGCGTGCGTCATGCGCGCCTCTCTTCGTTTTTTCTGATCGGGCCTCCTACAGCCTCCTGTGAAACAACGCCGGGAGGCTTTCTTTTCGCCCCAGCCTCCGGCCGCGAGCCCCGGGGCGGAAACCAAAGCCGATCAGATGAAACTCCGCCAGTTCCTGCCGTTGTCCGCAGTTCTCCTTCTCACCGCCCCGGGCGCCGTGTCCGCGGCCGATTCGCTGGGCGTTGCTTCCCGCCAGCGAAGATGAGAATGCGGGAAAAGGCGAGAAGAGGCGCTAAAACACGGGACGGAGCGAGGATTCGAGGCCGAAAACTGGAGAGGATGGCAGTTGAGAATTCGGCGGCGAAAAGGGGCCAAAAACGGGCG
>JAFUXX010000363.1 GCA_017476965.1 Kiritimatiellia bacterium
GCCGAAGTGGTCGAAATCCCCCTCGCCTTCCCCGCCGGCACCCAGACAGGCAACGCCGCCGCGCCGGCCCTCGACCTCAAGGCCGCGCTCGCGGCGCTCGCGCGCGGGACGGACGCCATGCGCGTTTTGTGCGAAGGCGGGCCGACGCTCGCCGGAGCGCTGCTGTGCGAAGGCCTGCCGGACGAAATCTCGCTCTTCGTCGCGCCGAAAGTGCTCGGCGAAGGCGGGAAGCGCACGTTCGGCGGGGTCCCGTTCGACCTGCCGACCGCGCCGCGGTTCACGGTGGAGGACGTCTCCCGGTTCGGGGAAGACGTCCTCCTGCGGCTCCTGCCGCGGCGGGGCGGCCACACCGCCGCGGCCGCGGCGGCTACTTGATCCGGAGCGCTTCGCGGACCGCTTCCGCGCGGTCGAGGCGCTCCCACGGGAACTTGTCGCGGCCGAAGTGGCCGCCGTTCACCGTGTCGCGGTAGGACCAGCCGGACGGCGCGAGCAGGCCGAGGTCGGCGACGAGCTTGCCGGGGCGGAAGTCGAAAATGCCGGATTCGAGCAGGAGGCGCACCGCGGCTTCCTCCGAGACGCCGGGGGCTTCGGTCCCGAAAAACTTGACGCGGCAACTCACCGGCGCGGCGACGCCGATCGCGTAGCTGACCTGTATCTCGCACCTGTCGGCGGCGCCGGCGGCGACGAGGTTCTTGGCCGCGTAGCGCGCGTAATAGGCGGCGCTGCGGTCCACCTTGGAGGGGTCCTTGCCGGAAAAAGCGCCGCCGCCGTGCGGGCAGGCGCCGCCGTAGGTGTCCACCACGATCTTGCGGCCGGTGAGACCGGAGTCGCCGGCGGGGCCGCCCACGACGAAACGGCCCGTCGGGTTCACGAGAACGCGCGTCGAGTCCGACACGAGGCCCGTGGAAGCGAGTTCGTCGCGCACCACGGCCTCGATCGCTGGGCGGATGTCGCGGTCGATGTCCGGCTCCGCGGTCGTCTGGTGCGAAAGCACGACGGTGTCGATGCCGACGGGCCGGTCGTCCTCGTACGCCACGGTCACCTGGGACTTGGCGTCGGGGCGGAGCCACGCGATGCGGCCGCTCTTGCGTTCGTCCGTGAAACGGCGCATGAGGCGGTGTGCGAAGGCGATCGGCGCGGGCATGAACTCCGGCGTTTCGCGCGAGGCGTAGCCGAACATCATCCCCTGGTCGCCGGCACCCTGCTCCTCGGGAGCGCCGCGGTCCACGCCCATCGCGATGTCGGGCGACTGGGCGTTGAGGCGGTCCTCGTAGACGAGGGTGTCCCAGCTGAAGCGCTCGTCCGGGCGGTCGTACCCGATGTCGCGCACCACGGCGCGGGCGATGCTCTCGGGGCGGAGCTCGTCGCGGCGGCGGAGCGAAATTTCGCCGAGATTGGCGGCGAAATCGGGACCGACGAACGATTCGCACGCCACGCGGGCGCGGGGGTCGAGCGCGAGGGCCGCGTCGAGGACGGCGTCGCTGATGGCGTCGGCGACCTTGTCGGGGTGGCCTTCCGAAACCGATTCGGAAGTGAACAGGCAACGGTTCATTTTTCGTTTCCCTTTGCAGAGGGCGCATCCCGGGATTTTCCCGGATCCACCGCGGCGGCGGTTCGGCCGCTCGGTTGGGGCGGGAGGCACCGTGCCCCCCGGCTCTGGATGTCGCGATAGCGGGGCGGAGGATACCACGCCCGCCCGGCAGGCGCAACCCCGGTCCGGAACCGCGAGCCGCCGCGGGTCAGGACGACTTGACGGACGGCTCGAAGAATTCGAAAAGAAAGCGCACCGCCGCGCACGACACGGCCAAGGCGACGAACACGGCACCGTGCTCCGCGTACTGCACGAACGGCAGGACGACCGCCCCGAGCTGGAAGAGCATGAGGCCGTCGATCGCGGCGCCGACGGCGTCGCCGCGCTCCTCCGGGCCGTGCGGGACGCCGAGGGGCCGCACCGCCGCGCACCAGGCCGCCGCGCACAACGCAGCTCCGAACAAAACCGTCGACATGAGCTGGCAGCACCAGAAAACGTCGTCGAACGAAACCTGGTAGAGCGGATCGTCCTTCGCGACGAACGGAAAAACCGCCGGCACCGCCAGCACGGCGAACGGGAAAAGCGCCGGGACGTACCTGGAACGCGGCAGGCCGCCGACGGCCCGCTCCTCGCCGGCGCCTAGAGCAGTCAACCCGCCGACGTACAGCGTCACGGCGAGCGCCATCGCAAACGCGACCGCGAGGCCAAAGGCGTCGAAATAGAAAAAGGGGAAAAACCACACGGCGCCGGGCCAGGACATCGCCCACGCCGCCGCCGAATGGCCGGCGAGGACGGACAGGCCGCGGCAAAGGCCCATGAGGACGAAGCCGGTCCGCGGGAACTTTTCCTTGAGCCGGTCGTAGGAAAAGATGCAGGCGACTGTAAGCGCGGAAAGACCCCACCACACCGGGCCGAACCCGGCGACGGCGCCGACTGCGCACGCGGCGACGAGGCACACGGCGCGCGCGCGGACC
>JAFUXX010000364.1 GCA_017476965.1 Kiritimatiellia bacterium
CACACCGAGCCAGCGGTGGAACTCCTGCGGGAGCGGCGAAAACACCTTGATCTTTTCGCCGGGGCGGAGCGGGTGGTCCAGCTCCAGCTCGACCGCGTGCAGGAGCGGGCGCGCGAGGGCGACGAGGCGCAAGTCCGACAGCTCCTTGGCGCCGTGTTCCGCGTCGCCGAGGACGGGGTGGCGCGCCATCGCGAGGTGGCGGCGGATCTGGTGGGTGCGGCCGGTTTCGATGCGGATCGCGAGGTGCGACGCGCGCGAATTGGCGCGGATGCAGTGCACGAGCGAAAGCGCGCGGCGGCCGTCCAGCGGCAGGTCGATCGTCGAAGAACGGGCGTCCCACTTGCCGAAGACGACGGCGCGGTAGGTCTTGGCCACGCGGTGTTCGCGGAACACCTTCACCGCGGCCTCGTGCGCGGCGGCGGACTTGGAGAAGAGGACGCAGCCCGTGGTGTCGCGGTCGAGGCGGTGCGAAGCGCGCAGCTCCGGGTTGCCGGTCTGCGCGCGCAGGATCGATTCGAGCGAAAAGGGCGACTCGTTCACGACGGTCCCGGCGGGCTTGTCGGCGACGAGGTAGTCGGAGTCCTCCCAGAGGACCGCGGCGCGGGTAGGTTTTTTCGAAATCGCGGTGGGGGACTCGACGAGGCGGGCAAGCGTGACGGCCTGGCCGGCGCGGAGGCGGTGGTGCGCCATCCAGACGATGGCGCCGTCCACGCGCACGACGCGGGCGTCGATCTGCTGCTTGGCGGCGCGGCGCGAGAGGCCGAGCCGGGCGGCGAGGAAGTCCTGCAGCGGCAGGCCGTCCTCGGCGCGGGTCACGACGGCCGACGCGGGGCCTTTGCGTTTTCGGGGGGGCATGTCAGCGGACCTCCGCGGCGGGGAGGGTGTCGGGAAGGGATTCGAGGAAAGCGCGCGCGGCGCCGAACGACCTGTCCGCGAGGTCGCGCCAGAACGACTCGTACTGCGCGACGTGGGCGTCCGCGCCCGGGGTGTCGCTTATCGCGCGCAGCGACAGGAACGGCACGCCGAAGCGCAGGCAGGTCTGGGCGAGCGCGCCGCTTTCCATCTCGACCGCGAGGGCGTCGGGCTGGACGCGCAGGACGGCGTCGCGCGCGGCCTGCGTGGAAACGAACGAATCGCCGCTAGCGACGAGGCCGACGCGGACACCGGGGACGGCGGCGGCCAGGGCGAGGAGGCGCGGGTCGGCGTCGAACCGGGGCGGGCAGCCCTGCACCTGGCCGGGGACGGTTCCCGGGCCGCAGTCCACGTCGTGGTAGGCGACCTGCGCCGCGGCCACGACGTCCATCACGCGCAAGTCGGGCGCGAGGCCGCCGGCCACGCCGGTGCTCACGAGGCAGTCCGGGCGCTCGGCGCGGATCAGCTCCGCCGCGCCGAGCGCGGCGTTGACCTTGCCGATGCCGGTTTCGACGAGCACGATTTCGTTGGGGCCGATGCGCCCGCCGGAAACGAGTTCGGCGATGCGGGCCCGCTCGGCGGACATGGCGACGAGGACCGCGACCTTCACGGCGTCAGGCTCCGGCGGCGGCGCCGGCGTTGCGCGCGGAAACGAGGCGGGCGGCGTCCACGACGTCGATCCACTCCGCGTCCGGGTCTTCGGCGATGTAGCGCAGGGCGTTCTCCATCTGCTCCCAGAACCGGTCGTAGTCCATCATCTCGTACGAATGGCCCCAGAAGTAGAACACGCCGCCGGATTCGCGGGCCGCCTTGTAGCAGCTCCAGAAGCGGCGCGTGTCCTGGAAGTGGCAGTTGGACTTGAGCGTCATGGGCTCCGGGTTGTCGCGCAGGACGTCGTCCGCCGTCTTCGTCGAGCGGCCGTAGGCGAAACCTGCGGCGCGCAGCGCGGCGACGGTGCCGGGCGTGGAGATGCCGCACGGCCAGGCGAACCCGAGGCACGGCTTCTGCGCGACGTCTTCGAGCCAATGGCGGGCGTCGAGCGCGGCCTTGATCCAGTCCGCGTCCGGGATGCTGCCGGCGTTTTCGTGCCGCCAGCAGTGGGACGCGAGCTCGAAGCCGGCGTAGACTTCGGGCACGTCGCGCAGGGCGAGCTTGCCCGTGCAGAAGCCGCGGCAGGCCCAGCCGTCGTGCAACGGGTCGGCCCAGCGGCTTTCGGTGCGCTCTTCCTTGAGCAAGCCCGGATTGAGGTTGAACGTCGCTTTCGCGCCGTATTTGCGGAACAGGCCGGCGAGGCGGATGTCGTTCACCACGCCGTCGTCCCAGCACGTGCAGACCTTGAATTTCATGGCGGGGTCAAGTCTATCCGCTTCCGCGCGCCGCCGCAACTCCCGCCGCGCGCGGGCGCGGTTTGTCATACTTAAGGACACCGAACGGCGAAACCGAAGAACCGCATTTGTCAAATGCGAGGACACCGTAGAATCGGAGGCGATGAAAACCATGGCAGACATCACGTTCCGCGAAAGGTTGCCGGA
>JAFUXX010000041.1 GCA_017476965.1 Kiritimatiellia bacterium
CGCTGCGAGACGGAACTGACGCTAGCGCCCATGCCTTCGAGCTCCGCGCGCATGGCGCGGACGGCGCGTTGGAGTTCGGCGTTTTCGGCCTCGACCTGGCGCAGGCGCAGCTCTTGCGGCGAGGGGCCGGACGGGCGGCGCCCGGCGACGATGCGGCCGGTCGCGGGATCGGTGTAGCAACCGGCCGCGGCCGCCGCGAGGGCGACGGAGAACACGGCCGGAGAGGGAAAACGCGGGCGCCTCATTGCTTCTGCGCCTTCTGCGCCTCGTAGATGCGCTGGACGCGGTCGGAGACGTCCTTGTACGTGACGTCGGCGCGGTAGATTTCCTTGAAGTACTTCGACGCCTCGTCGAGCTTGCCTTCCTCCTCGTGGATTTCGCCGAGCAGGTAGTAGACGTCCATCTTCTGGCGGTCCATCGTGGGAAGCTGCTCAAGCGCGCCGTTGAGCTGTTCGACGGACATGTCGAGCATCCCCTTCTGGCGGAAGCACTGCGCCATGAGGTAGAGCGACATCACGCGGTCCTTCGGCGAACGCTGCGAAATCTGGAACTGCTGGATCGCCTCGTCCGGGTAGCCGTACTTCCAGTACTGCTCGCCGAGCTGGAAGCGCAGGTGCTGGTCGTTGGGGTAGCGCTGGACGCGCTCCGCGATGTCGTCGAAAACGTACTGGTCGCGCTCGGCCTGCTTGGCCGCGGCGCCGGCTTCGTCGCCGGCCTCGCGGAGGGCCGCCACCTCGGTGTCGAGCTGTTCGGTGCGGACGTCCGCGTAGCGCAGGTCGAGGGCGGGGTCCTGCCCGACGATCGAGCGCGCGCGGTCGATGGCTTCGAGCGCGGGCTGGTAGCGCTTCTGCTGGATGTAGAGGTTGACGAGCGCCAGGTAGTAGTTGACGTTCTTGGGCTCCTTCTCGATCTTGCGCAGAGTCTCCTGGATGAGCGCGTCGGCGTCCTTGGCCGTCTTGACGGACTTGTTCTGCGCGTCGAGCTTTTCGACCTCCTTTTCGTCCTTGAGCGCCTTGCGGTAGTCGCCGGCCTTGGCGGCGGTTTCCCACTGGCCGCTCGTGGCGAGGGCCTCGGCGTTCTTGAGGAGCTTGGCGATCTCGGCGTCCGCCGGCTTGGCGCGGTGGACGCGGTCGAAGCACTCGCGGGCCTTCTGGTAGTCCTTGGTCTGGAAGTAGAGCTTGCCGAGCATGGCGAGCGCGTCGGTGTCCCCCGCCGGGATGTGCTCGCGCGCGAGCTCCATCGTCATGAGGCCCGCCGGGGAGCGCCCGGCGCGGATCGCGGTCTCGGCGTAGAGCTTGACGAGACGGACGTTGAGAGGGTCGTCCATCAGCATCTTCTCGCACTCCATGAGCGCCTCGGCCGTCTTCTCCTTCTTGAGCAGGCCCTGGATCTTCATGCCCTGGAGCGAGGCGGTGATGCCGGAAAACGGGGACGAAACCACCTTGCCGCCGTGCTTGCGCAGGTAGCGCGCGATCTCGGCCTTGCGCAGGTCGGTACGGGCCTGGATGAACCACGGGCAGGCCTGCACGCAGCGGAGCATCATGTCGATCGCCAGATCGGGATTGCGCTCCAGCGACGACTGCGCCTTGATGTGCAGGTTGCGGATGTTCTGGGGAACCGGCTTTTCGGCGTCGGCTTCCGTGTTCGGGTTTTCGGCGGGGTTTTCGGCCATGGCTGCGTCTCTTTCCTGTGTTCTTCGAAATCGTCTGCGGAGCCCGGGCGCGGCGGCCCGGGTTCCGGCGGGTTTCCATGATGCCCCGTCCCGCGCGGCAAGTCAAGGATATTCCGCACGCGGACGCGCGCGCGGGGTCCCGCGGAGGCGCGTCACTGGCCTCCGGCGGCCTTGAATTCCATCCGTCCGAGGCGCTGGAGCTGCAACACGGTGAACCCGACGAGCATCGACCCCAGGACCCACGCCATCGCGGTGGCCGGGCCGAACCGCAGGTAGCCGAACGCTTCCCAGAAGATGTGCAGCCCCGCGACCTCCGTGGCGCCGTACGGCGCGTACGGCCCGCCGCCAGTCATCGCCAGCACGAATTCGCCGCCGCTCTTCATCGCGCCGATCGCGGCGCCGATGAAGTTGATCGCGACGAGCGCCTTGATGCTCGGCAGCGTGACGTGGCGTATCTTCGCGAAAATGCCGGCGCCCTCGATGTCCGCCGCCTCGTACAGGTCGTCCGGCACCGTCTTGAGCGCCGCGAGGTACACGAGGCACCCCGGCCCCGCGCCCGCCCAGATCGTGGGCAGCAGGCAGAACGCCAGCGCGAACCGCGGCGACGAAAGCCAAGGCACGGCGAACTCTTCCCAGTTGGTGCCCAAGAGCGAGTTGCAGAGGTGGACCACGCAGTTGAGCAGTTTGTTGATCGCGCCGTACGGGCCGTAGAAGCCCTTCCAGAGGAACATGACCACGACGCCCGACAGCACGGCCGGCAGGTAGTAGATCGCCCGGAAGGCGAGCTTGCCGCGCGGCACTTCGGAGAGCAGTATCGCGAGCACGATCGGCGCGCCGAAACCGAACGCCAGGTAGAGCGCCGTGTATTCGAGCGAGACCAGCACGGAGTGCCAGAATTCGACGCTGAAGAGCACGTACGCGAAGTTGTCGAGCCCGGTCCACTCGGAGAAGCCGCGCACGTTGTAGTCCTGGAACGCCATCAGCGTGCCGCGCGCGAGCGGCCAGTAG
>JAFUXX010000365.1 GCA_017476965.1 Kiritimatiellia bacterium
GGACGGGCGGCACGCCGTCGCCGCCATCGACCAGCACAAGCGAGGCGCGGCAGCCGGAGGCCGCGGCATCGGCGAGGAGCGCCGGCAGCGCTTCAGGCTCGGTGGTGAAGCCGGTCTCGAATGCGACTTCGACGCGCGGCCAGGCGTCGCCGGGCTGGTAGGCCTCGAAGAGCGCGGGGGCGCCGGGGGCGATCTGTAAAGCCGGAAAAGAGATTCTACCTCTGGACGTTCATGGTGTATTTCGCGATGACCTGATTGAGCATTTTCCGGCAATTAACATCTTTTGTTCGTGTTCATAGAGGCAATATGGTAGAATTGAGACCGCTATTTGCGAAACTTTTACCTTTTACCACAATTTCCATGCCCCACCCTTTTGAAAATCATCGTTTCTCACCGAAGGCTCGATCCCTAGACCTCTTTCAAATCCACGGGATGGAGGATTATTACCTCGGTGTGGTTTTTCAGTATTCGCGGACAAGTTGGAATGGTTGCATCCCACTCATCCCGAAATATCGGGGCGTCGAAGTTCCTTTCACAATGGAGGATGTCGAAGATTGGGTGCTGAAATGCTATGCCAACCTTGACCCTTCTAACAATACGGCATGGCAGAATGCGCAACGATCTTTTTGGTTGAATGCCAATGCCTCCGAGACCGAAAACGTGTTTGACGCCTTGAATGGAATGGTGGAGCTGAACCTGTCACTAAGTGGCAGTGCAGAAAATGTGGTCCCGTCCCTCAATGCAATCCCCAGCCTGCGGCACGCATCAAGCGGCTCAAGCAGATGGGCTTTTTTATCGGGACACAGAAAATGCCTTGCCCCTCGTGCGGAACTACGACCTTTTTCGACATTTTGATTCGTCTCCCGCGACATGCCGCTGACAACGAGCGAAGATATTCGCTTTCCGCAAGACTGCAAAAGCGCATAAAGACCCTGCTAGACAATTATGATGTCTGCTTTGACGAAACACGCCCTCCTTCCGAACTGACAATTGATCACAAATTTCCATCCTCCCGGTGGGTTCAAGGCGAAAGCATCAACGAACCCAATATGCCCAATGAGTCAATACGCAAAAAGTTTCAACTCCTGACGAACCAGGCCAATCTCCAAAAGGAGCGATATTGCAAGAGGTGCGTTCTCCATGGGATTCGTGGTGATTACTTTGGCATTAAATGGTTCTACGAGGGTGATGAACATTGGCGGGGCAGTTCAAAGGCTGATGAATTGGGCTGCATAGGTTGCTGTTGGTATGACATGGCAGAATGGAAGCGGCGTTTTGCGGCAATGCTTGCATCAAACAAAAACATTTTGCGGAATCCGTGAAAATGAACGCAAGCGCGTCACGTCCATCCTCCCACAAGCGGAGTTTCACAGTCGGAAGCGTTTGTTCTGGAATTGAGGCTGCTTCAGTAGCATGGGTGCCTCTCGGATTTTCATTTGCTTGGTTTTCGGAAACAGCGCGATTCCCCGCAATGGTTTTGGAAGCTAGACATGCCTCCGTTCCAAATCTTGGCGACATGGGGAAATTGCCAAAACTCATCGACGAACGCAAAATTGAGGCACCTGACATTATTTGTGGCGGTACTCCTTGCCAAGCATTTTCACTTGCCGGAAAGAAAGAAGGACTGGCTGATTCCAGAGGCAATCTGACATTGCGATTTGTTGACATTGTGGATTCTGCCGAAGACTTTATCTTCTGGCCGGTGGAAAAGGCTTCCTGCCCGAAAATGTTCTGTTTGACAAACTTTCTTCTCAAAAAATTCACCAATCGGAGTCGCCTCTTCAATTTGAGAAGGTTGGACACAAATTCGAGGTGTTCCGGGAATATTCCGATTGCCTCTATTCGGCCTATGGAACGAAGTGGAATGGCAATGCAGCCGCAAACAACGGCTCTCTTTTCGTTGTCCAAGACGGTCGCTTGCGGCGATTCTCTCCACTGGAATGCGAGCGATTGATGGGTTTTCCGGACAACTACACGGATATTCCCGGAGCAAGGAACACGAACCGATTCCAGGCGCTTGGGAATTCGTGGGCAGTCCCTGTCGTAAAATGGACAGGAGCGCGGATTTCACGTGGTTTCGACCATAGGCTAAACGCTCCATTTGACTTGCTGCACGATTCCGACCCCGACTTGATATTTTCAACCGTTTATAATTTTGGAAGTGGGTTCGTTCGACCGACAAATGGCAGACTTTTGAACACCGGTCCTGCTCCGGAACTTTGCCAATTTCGTCCACTATCGGACATTTTGACAGCAGATGCACCTGAAACGCTTCACATAACGCCTGTCGGGTGTCATGGCATTCTTCGCCGAAGCAAGGCACGAAACCTGGCATTAAACTCGCGCCTTCGATTCTATCTCGAAAAAATCAGTTCCGAAATGCCGGAAGAAGAAATCGAAAAAAAGGTCGCGAATCCAGAAACGCGGAAGATTCGGACAACTGCCAAAACACATTTGTTTTGTGAACAATTCTCTTTTGTTCTTGGCGACCGTGGCGGAGATCTCGAAGGTCCGCCCGTCATAGCCTGAAAGGTCGATGTCCGCCTCGGCCCAGCCGTCGCCGGCCTCGGGAAGCGAGTCCTCCAGAACGCCGTCCCTGACGGCGGCGACGGAGATCGTGCGCGCAAGCGCCAGGCATGCCGTCCGCAAGCTCGCGAAGGGCGGCGGTGGCGATGCCCTCGGCATCGGCCGTCACGAGGCGGACCGGGCGCCGGGAAGCGGGCACCTGGTGGAGATGGACGACGGGGATGCCGGCGAAAAGCGACGGGGCAGCCGCACCATGGCGGCCGAACCGTCCACGATGCAACCCACGGCGTCGTGCGCTCGCACGCGGCGCTTGAGCGCTCCGGGAGCGGCGGGAGCTCCGGGAGCGGCGGGAGCCCCGGGGAGGGCGAGCGCCCCGTGTTCGACCGCGACGGCGCTCCAGCCGCGCGCGACGGCATGCCGCCGCATCCCGGCGAGTTTCATCGCCTGGATCGGCTCGCTCTCGCTCGCGTCAAGATAGAGGATCGTCGGCTTCCCGGCCATGACATCGCCCTTCCGCCCGGCCCGCCGCCCGTCAGGAAACGACCTCCCAGCGTCCGCCCTTGTCGGCGCCGACGCGGCGGAGCCGGCCGTTTGCCTTCAACTTGCGGATGTTCCATTTCACGCCGGAGAGGGAGAGGCCCGTCGCGTTTGCCAGTTCAGGAATCGTGACATCGGGCATCGACTTGACGACGGCCAGGATTTTCAGGTCAGTTTTCAGGTCGGTTTCAGGTCGGTTTTCAGGTCGGCCCCGAGAACGACGCTTCCTGCGGCGTACGCCTCGCCCTTGGCTTTGAGCGTCCGCAGGATTTTGTCGAGCATGAAATCGATGAAGGGGCCGGAATCGGCCTTGGCGGTGGAGGCGTTGATGGCCTCGTAGTATTCGCTCTGGTGGGACCAGACGATGTTTTCGACGGGCGCACCGTAGAACTCTTCGCGCCACGATCCGAGAAGGGCGGTCTGCCAGAGCCGACCGGTGCGTCCGTTCCCGTCGGGAAAAGGATGGATGAACTCGAACTCGTAGTGGAAGACGCAGCTTTTCACGAGAACCGGGTCTTCGCTGTCGCGCAACCATGCGAAAAGGTCGGCCACGAGCGACGGGACGTTCCCGTAAGGCGGAGCCATGTGCACCACGTTGCCGGAGCCATCCATGACGCCGACATTGCAGGTGCGGAATTTCCCGGGCCGGTCCACCAGACCTTCGGTCAGCAGACCGTGGGCCAGGAGCAGATCGTCGATCGAATACGGATCGAACCGCGAAATCCGGTCGTAGGCCGCGTGGGCACCTTTCACCTCCTGGATTTCGCGCGCCGGAGCGGCGACGCGCCGCCCGGCGAGGACGGCCGTGATCTGGTCTTCCGTAAGCGTGTTGCCCTCGATAGCCGTGGTGCCTCGGATCGTGCGGATGTGGTTGATCCGGCGGAGCCGGAGGCCGTCGGGGCCTTCAAGCAATATGCGGTAGCGCTCCACGGCGGCGGCGATTTCGGCGATCATGCCCATCGCCCTGCCGCTCACCGTGTACGGTGGCCTGTAGCCGGATTTTGCGTTGCCCTTTTTCATCTCTGCCTTCCGTTGTTTGCGGCTTCAATTCTACTAAAACGGGGCGCGGAAAGCAAAAACGGGGCGTGGAAAGCGGAACTTGCAGGCGCGGACGCGAGATGCGTCGGGCGAAGCGCGGTAATGTTCGACGAGGGGGTAGCAGCCCGAGACGATGCCGTGGCGCGGCGCGGTGGTGCAGTCGCCGAAGGTGCGGCAGATGCTGCATTTCCGCAAAGGCCGTCCGGCGAGGACGTCGGCCGGCAGGTCGGGATAGGAGAGGACCATGCGGCCGTAGCCGGCGAAGTCGGTAAGGCCTTCGCGGACGAGGCCGCAGGAACCTTCGCTTTTTTCGTAGATTCGCAGCGGGCAGAGCCTGGCCTTGGCCTTGGTCTCGTCCCATGAAGGGACGTGCGCGAGCCTATTTCATGAGGAAGACGGTCGAGGGCGACGGTCTGGGGCCGGGGGTGAGGTCGAAGGTACGCGCAGGGGTGGTGGCCGCGCCGGGGTAGAAGCGCATGAGGACGCGGCGGTCGTCCACTTCAAGCCGGAAATGCCCGGCGCTGGGGCCGAGGAAGTATTCCTTGAGGCCCGGCTTGAAGAGGGCGAAGTCGGCGTCGTATGCGGCTTTGTTGGCGGCGCTCACTTCCTCGACGCGCCAGGTACCGAAGGCAGATGGCTTGTCGTGGCCGGGGAACGGCTCCACTGTGTCGCGGCCCTCTTTCCACACGGAATTCGCGGTGAATTCGGTGTAGCCGCCGAATTCGTTTTCGTTGCGGTAGAAGCCGGTGCAGTGCGTATGGCCGGAGAGGACGATGGCGCGGCGGCGCGAAATCGCCTCAAAGAGTTCCGGGACGCCTTTGCCGGTGCCGCCCTTGGCCTTCCAGCCGCTGAGGCGCCATATCCAGTTGTTGCCGCTCTGGTTGGGCGTGAACGGCCCGTGCGTGACAAGGAAGACGTAGCGCGCGTCGGGGTCGGAGGAGACGGCTTCGGCAACGTCGAAGAGGCTGACGCGCTCGAAGTCGCA
>JAFUXX010000008.1 GCA_017476965.1 Kiritimatiellia bacterium
CGCGCCGCGGAGAGCGCGGCGCGGGCGCGCGGGGCGGAACTACTCGTCGGCGCCGTCGGCGAAGTCGACCGCGGCGTCCACCGCGTCGGCGGCGGCCGCGTCGGCGGCTTCGTCGTTGGCGAGGACGTCCGCGGAATCGTCCACGTACGTCTCCTCGGGAGCGGCGGAACCTTCGTCGGCCGCGGCCTCCATGGCCTGGCGGCGGAGCTTCTCCTCCTCGGAGAGCGGCATCTGGTCCTCGGGGATCGGGTCGCAGAGCGGCACGAGCTTGAGGCAGCGGTGCAGCGGGAAGCCGGTGCCGGCGGGGATGAGGTGGCCGAGGATGACGTTCTCCTTGAACCCGCGGAGGTAGTCGCGGGCGCCCTGCGTGGCGCTGTCCGTGAGGACGCGCGTGGTGTCCTGGAAGGACGCGGCGGAGATGAACGAATCCGTTTCGAGCGACGCCTTGGTGATGCCGAGCAGGACGGGGACGGCCTCCGCGGGGCGCTTGCCCTCGGCCATCGCCTGTTCGTTCTCGCGCATGAAGGCCTCGTGCGAAACCTGTTCGCCCCAGAGGAAGTCCGTGTCGCCGGGGTTGACCACCTTGACCTTGCGCAGCATCTGCCGCACGATGATCTCGATGTGCTTGTCGTTGATTTCGACGCCCTGGAGACGGTAGACGCTCTGGACCTCGTTGACGAGGTAGCGCTGGAGTTCGTCGCGGCCGGAGACGTCGAGGATCTCCTGGGGCGAAAGCGAACCGTCGGTGAGCGGCTGGCCCTTGCGGACGCGGTCGCCCTTGTAGACGATGATGTGCTTGCCCATCGCGATGTGGTGGCGCTCCTCGGTGTCGGTGTCCTCGTCGCGGACGATGACGACGCGCTTGCCGCGCTCGTTGTCGCCGAAGTCGACGACGCCTTCGATCTTGGCGATCTCGGCGACTTCCTTGGGCTGGCGGGCCTCGAAGAGCTCGGCCACGCGCGGGAGGCCGCCCGTGATGTCGCGGGTCTTGCTCTCCTTGCGGGTCGTCTTTGCGAGCTGTTCGCCGGCCTCGACGAGCTGGCCGTCCTTGACCGTGATGATGGCGCCGGTCGGGATGGAGTAGTAGCCGAGGGCGGCGGGCTTGCCGTCCGCGGTGTTCTCCGCCATGACGATGACCTGCGGGTGGAGGTTCTCCTTGGTTTCGATCGCCTTGAGCTGGGCGACGCCGGTCTTGGGATCGACCTCGCGGTCCACCGAGATGCCTTCCACGAAGTCGTTGAACTTCACGCGGCCGGCGAACTCGGAGAGGATCGGCGTGGCGTAGCCGTCCCACTCGGCGAGCTTGAACTTGGCGGGGACGACGTCGCCGTCCTTGGCGTGGACGGTGGCGCCGAGCGGCGGCGAGAGCTTGTCGACCTCGACGCCGTTTTCGCCGACGATCGTGATCGTGCCGCCCTGGTTGAGGATGATCGTGTCGCCGCCCTTCTGGACCGCGCGGATGTCGTCGGAGAACCGGACCGTGCCGCCGGCGATGGTGACGTGGTCGGTGCTGGTGACGGACGTCGAAGCCGTGCCGCCGACGTGGAACGTCCGCATCGTGAGCTGGGTGCCGGGCTCGCCGATGGACTGCGCCGCGATGATGCCGACGGCGGAGCCGATCTGGACGGGCTTGCCGGTCGCGAGGTCGCGGCCGTAGCACTTGGCGCACATGCCGTGTTCGGCCTGGCAGGTGAGGCCGGAGCGGATCCAGAGCGAAGGCAGGTTGAGCGGGTCGATGCGCTTGCAGGCGGCCTCGTCGATCTCCTCGTTGGCGCGGACGATCACGTCGCCCGTCGCGGGGTCGACGATGTCGTTGAGCGAAGTGCGGCCGAGCACGCGCTGCGAGAGCGACGTGACGACCTTTTCGCCGTCCATGATCGGGAATACCTCGATGCCGTTGGGGGCGCCGCAGTCCTCCTCGGTGATGATCACGTCCTGCGACACGTCGACGAGCTTGCGCGTGAGGTAGCCGGCGTCGGCCGTCTTGAGCGCGGTGTCGGCGAGGCCCTTGCGGGCGCCGTGCGTGGAGATGAAGTATTCGAGGATGGAGAGGCCTTCGCGGAAGTTGGACTTGATCGGCGTCTCGATGATGTTGCCGGAAGGGTCGGCCATGCACCCGCGCATGCCGGCGAGCTGGCGGATCTGCTGCTTGGAGCCGCGGGCCTTGGAATCGACCATCATGAAGACGGGGTTGATTTCCATGCCCTTGGTCTCGCCGCGCTCCTCCTTCTCCTTCGTCCAGCCGTTCTGGTCGATGGCCTTGTACATGACCGAGACGAGCTTTTCGGAAGTGCCGGACCAGACGTCGACCACCTTGTTGTGCTTTTCGCCCTCGGTGATGATGCCTTCGCGGCGCTGGCCGCGGATCTTGTCCACCTCGCTCTGGGCCGCGTCGATGATCGTCTGCTTTTCGGGCGGGACGATCATGTCCACGAGGTCGATCGAGGCGCCGGCGAGCGTGGCGTTGGCGTAGCCGAGGTCCTTGAGGTCGTCGAGCATGCGGACGGTCTCCTCCGGGCCGGCCACGTCGTGGCAGTCGCGGATGAGGTCGCCGAGCTTGGACTTGTCGACCTTGCGGTTCACGAAGCCGATGCCGTCGGGCCAGATTTCGTTGAAGAACACGCGGCCGACCGTGGTCTCGATGACCTTGGCTTCCTTGTCGCCGTTCTTGGTGTCCTTGCCGCAGTCGGGGTTCTTGAGGCGGATGCGGCTGTGCATGCCGAGCGCCTTTTCGTCGTAGGCGAAGTGGACCTCGGAGGCGTCGCAGAACAGCGGCAGCCTTTCGGACGGCGGGTCGGGCGGGAGGCCGTTCTCGCGGCGCATGCGGTCGCGCTGGTCTTCGGCGGTGATGTAGTACACGCCGAGGACGATGTCCTGCGTCGGGGTCTTGATGGACTTGCCCGAAGCCGGCGAGAAGATCGCGTTGGCCGAGAGCATCAGCAGGCGGCTCTCCATCTGCGCCTCGACGGAAAGCGGCACGTGGACGGCCATCTGGTCGCCGTCGAAGTCCGCGTTGAACGGGGTGCAGGTGAGGGGGTGCAGCTTGATGGCCTCGCCTTCGACGAGCACCGGCTCGAAGGACTGGATCGAGAGGCGGTGCAGCGTGGGCGCGCGGTTGAGCATGACGGTCTTGCCGCGCGTGACCTCTTCGAGGACGTCCCACACGGCGTCGTCCTGGCGCTCGATGAGCTTCTTGGCGGAGCGCACGGTGTGCGCGAGGCCGAGCTCCTTCATGCGGCGGATGATGAACGGCTCGAAGAGCACGAGCGCCATCTTCTTCGGGAGACCGCACTGCCAGAGCTTGAGCTCGGGTCCGCAGATGATGACGGAGCGGCCGGAGTAGTCCACGCGCTTGCCGAGCAGGTTCTGGCGGAAACGGCCGGTCTTGCCCTTGAGCATGTCGGAGAGCGACTTGAGCGCGCGCCCGCCGGCGCCGGTGACCGCGCGGCCGCGGCGGCCGTTGTCGAACACCGCGTCCACCGCTTCCTGGAGCATGCGCTTCTCGTTGCGGATGATGACGTCGGGAGTCTTGAGCTGCAGCAGGTTGCGCAGGCGGTTGTTGCGGTTGATGACGCGGCGGTACAGGTCGTTGAGGTCGGAGGTGGCGAAGCGGCCGCCTTCGAGCTGGACGAGCGGGCGGAGCTCCGGCGGGATGACGGGCATGACCGTGAGGATCATGTGCTCGGGCCGGGTGCCGGACGTCCTGAAGCCCTCGCAGACCTTGAGGCGCTTGGAGATCTTCTTGTTCGTCTGCTTGGAGCGGGTGTTCTCGATCTGCTCTTCGAGACGGGCGCGCATTTCGTCCAGGTCGATCCGGGAGAGGAGCTTCTGGACGCCGGAAGCGCCCATCTGGGCCTCGAACGAATCGCCGTACTGGGCGAAGTAGGAGCGGTACTCGTCCTCGGTGAGGACCTGGTTGGGCTTGAGGTTGGTGTCGCCCGGGTCGGTCACGAGGTAGTCCTCGTAGTAGAGTACGCGTTCGAGCGAATTGGCCGTCATGTCCAGCATGAGGCCGATGCGGGAAGGCGCGCACTTGAGGAACCAGATGTGGCTCACCGGGACGCTGAGCTCGATGTGGCCCATGCGCTCGCGGCGGACGCGGGCGATGGTGACCTCGACGCCGCAGCGGTCGCACACGATGCCCTTGTGCTTGATGCGGCGGTACTTGCCGCAGGCGCATTCCCAGTCGCGGGTCGGCCCGAAAATGCGTTCGCAGAAGAGGCCGTCGCGCTCGGGGCGGTACGTGCGGTAGTTGATCGTCTCGGGGTTCTTTACTTCGCCGCGGCTCCAGGAGCGGATCGTCTCCGGGGAAGCGAGGGTGAGGCGCACGTCGTCGTACTGGTCGACGGCGACGTCGGATTCGAGCAGGTTGCCTGCGTACGGATTCATTTGCAGATTTCCTCGGAAGTTGCGGTTCAGATGGCTTCGGCGGCGGCGCGCGCGGCGGCGTGCTCCTTCTCGCCTTCGAGCTTCATGTCGAGGCAGAGGCCCTTCAGTTCGCTGATGAGGACCTTGAACGTCTCGGGCATGCCCGCGTTGAGCGAGTTCTGGCCCTTGACGATCGACTCGTAGATGCGGGTGCGGCCGGAAACGTCGTCGGACTTGACGGTGAGCATTTCCTGCAGCGCGTAGGCCACGCCGTACGCTTCGAGCGCCCACACCTCCATTTCGCCCATGCGCTGGCCGCCGGCCTGCGCCTTGCCGCCGAGAGGCTGCTGGGTGACGAGGGAGTACGGGCCCACGGCGCGGGCGTGGATCTTGTCGGTGACGAGGTGGTGGAGCTTGAGCATGTACGTCACGCCCACCATGACGCGCTGGTCGAACGGTTCGCCCGTGCGGCCGTCGTAGAGGACGGACTTGCCGTCCTCGTCGATCCACTCGAAGTCCTCGCGGATGCCGGCCTGGTCGAGCATTTCGTGGATCTTGTCCTCCGAAATGCCGTCGAACACCGGCGTCGCGGCGTAGATGCCGAGCGCGCGGCAGGCGGCGCCGAGGTGCGTTTCGAACACCTGGCCGAGGTTCATTCGGGAAGGCACGCCCATCGGGTTGAGCACGATGTCCATCGGCTGGCCGTTCGGGAGGAACGGCATGTCGCAGTCGGGCAGCACGCGGGCGACGACGCCCTTGTTGCCGTGGCGGCCGGAGAGCTTGTCGCCCACCGAGAGGTTCTTCTTCTCGGCGAGGTAGACCTTGACGGAGCGCACGATGTCCTTGGACCCGTTGTCGCCGGCGGCGAGGGCCTCCAGCGCGCGGGCGTGGCGCTCGTCCTCCTCCTTGTAGCGGGAGGCGAAGGAAGAGAGGACTTCGGCGATCTGGTCGCCGACGGGGCTCTTCTCGAACTTGGCCGTGAGGCGGTTCTTGACGAGGCGGTTGAGGTGCGTCTTTGTGATCTTCTTGCCGGCGGGCACGAGCTCCGCGCCGGTGGCGCCGTCCACCACGTCGAACGGGATGCGCGCGTGGAGGAAGGAGTCGACGAGCGCGCCGAGCAGCTCGGCGTCGAGCTTCTTCACCTCGGCCTCGTGCTTCTTTTCGAGGGCGCGCTTGTCGGAGGGCTTGCGGCGCGGGGCGTCGCCGTCGAGCAGCGAATCCGCGGCGGCGGCGACGGAGCGGCGGCCGGAGGTCTTGCCGTCTTCGGGGTTGGAGACCTTGACGTCCATCACGATGCCGTAGGTGCCGGGCTGCACCTTGAGCGAGGTGTCGCGCACGTCGGCGGCCTTTTCGCCGAAGATGGCGCGCAGGAGGCGCTCTTCGGGCATGAGCTCGGAGTCGGCCTTGGGCGTGACCTTGCCGACGAGGATGTCGCCGGGCTTGACCTCGGCGCCGACGCGGATCACGCCGCGCTCGTCGAGGTTGCGCAGCGCTTCTTCGCCGACGTTCGGGATGTCGCGCGTGATTTCCTCGGGGCCGAGCTTGGTGTCGCGCGCGGTGCACTCGAATTCGAGGATGTGCACGCTCGTGAACACGTCGTCGCGCACGATGCGCTGCGAGACGAGGATGGCGTCCTCGAAGTTGTACCCGCACCACGGCATGTAGGCGACGAGCAGGTTCTTGCCGATCGCCAGTTCGCCCTGGTCGGTGGCGGGGCCGTCGGCGAGGATGTCGCCCTTCTTGACGGCCTGGCCCTCTTCGACGATCGGCCACTGGTTGAAGCAGGTGCCGGCGTTGGTGCGGCGGAACTTCTGCAGGTCGTAGCGGTGCAGCTGCGGCTTGCCGCCCTTGGCGGGACGGGTTTCGACCGTCACGTGGCGGGCGTCCACCTGCGCGACGACGCCGTCCTCCTCCGCCTCGACGACGACCTTGGAGTCGCGCGCGGCGCGGCCTTCGAGGCCGGTGGCGACGTAGGGGCGCTCGGTGCGCAGCAGCGGGACCGCCTGGCGCATCATGTTGGCGCCCATCAGCGCGCGGTTCGCGTCGTCGTGCTCCAGGAACGGGATGAGGCCGGCGGCGATCGAAATCACCTGCATCGGGCTCACGTCCATGTACTGCACACGCTTGCGCGGCGCTTCCTGGAACTCGCCGCGGTAGCGGACGCGGATCATCGGGTCGATGAAGTGGTTCGCGGCGTCGAGGCGGGCGTTGGCCTGGGCGATGACGAACTTTTCCTCCTCGTCGGCGCTCATCCACTGCACCTGGTCGGTGACGTGCGGGGTGCCGTCCGCCTCGTGCTCGACCTTGCGGTACGGGGTTTCGACGAAGCCGAACTCGTTGATCTTGGCGTAGATGCCGAGCGAGGAAATGAGGCCGATGTTCGGGCCTTCGGGCGTCTCGATCGGGCAGATGCGGCCGTAGTGCGAGGGGTGGACGTCGCGGACCTCGAAGCCCGCGTGGTCGCGCGTGAGGCCGCCGGGGCCGAGGGCCGAGAGGCGGCGCTTGTGCGCGAGACCCGAGAGCGGGTTCGTCTGGTCCATGAACTGGGAGAGCTGGCTGCGCGCGAAGAAGTCCGCGACGACGGATCCGAACGTCTTGGAGTTCACGAGGCGCGTCGGGCGGAGCATCTCCGCTTCGCTGTCGGCGTTCTGGCTGCCGGCCATCGTCATGCGCTCGTGGATCGTGCGCTCCGTGCGCGCGAGGCCGATCCGGCACTGGTTTTCGAGCAGCTCGCCCGCGGTGCGGATGCGGCGGGAGCCGAGGTGGTCGATGTCGTCGATCGGCACGGTCGTGGCGATCTGGCACTGCGGCACGCGGCCGACGGCGGCGGGCTTGACCGTGGTGTTCACGGCGCCGAGCAGGCGCAGCGCGGCGATGATGTCGCTCTTGTCGAGCACGCGCAGGTCGCCGGGCAGCTCGATCGGCTCGCCGCGGCTCGTGTCGCGGAACGCGCGGAGCTTGACGTTGAGCTTGTAGCGGCCGACCTTGCCGAGGTCGTAGCGGCGGTTGTCGAAGAACAGGCGGCGGACGAGCTGCTGCGCGTTGGACGCGGTGACGGGGTCGCCGGGGCGCAGGCGGTGGTAGATGTCCTTCAGCGCCTCTTCCTGGCTGTGCGTGGTGTCGGCGCGCATCGTTTCGAGCAGCAGGCCGCCGTCCCACTTCACGTTGACGACTTCGATTTCGCCGAAGCCGGCCTTGGAGAGCTGCTTGAGCGCGTTGGGCGTGACGAACTCGTAGCGGTGCGCGAGGAGCGCGTTCGTCGCGGGGTCGCGCAGGTCCTCCGGGAACACGAGCGTGTCGAGGCGGCGCCCTTCGCCGCCGTCGGCCGTTTCGACGTTCTCGTAGGTGTAGAAGTTGCGCAGGATGTCGCGGTCGGAGGAGAACTCCAGGCAGCGCAGGAACGTCGAGACGAGGAACTTGCGGCCCTTGCGGCGGCGGTCCATGTAGACCCAGATCTTGCGGCTGGCGTCGAACTGGAATTCGAGCCACGAACCGCGGTCCGGGATGATGCGCACGGAGTAGAGCGGGGTGCCGTTGGCGTGGAACGAGCGCTCCGAGCAGATGCCCGGCGAGCGGTGCAGCTGCGAAACGATCACGCGCTCGGCGCCGTTCACGACGAACGCGCCGTCCTTGCACATGAGGGGCAGCTCGCCCATGTACACCCATTCGCGGCAGACGCCCTTTTCGCCGTTTTCGAGGGCGAATTCGACGTTGAGCGACGCGGAGTGCGTGACGCCCTCGCGGAGCGCCGTGAGCGGATCGTCCTTCGGGTCGGGGGGGGTCTTGTCGTCCGGCGCGCGGCCGAGGCGGTACTGGAGGAACTCCAGCTTGTAGTGCCCGTCGTAGCTTTCGATCGGGAAGATGCTCTTGAAAATGCCCTGGAGGCCGACTGGCGCGCGCTTGTCGGCGGGGACGTCCTTCTGGAGGAATTCCTCGTAGGACTTCGTCTGGATTTCGATCTGGTCTGGCGGGTCCAGGACCGGCGCGAGCTTGCCGTATACGGTTCTTTCCGTCATCGGTTTCCCCTGCGTTGGTGGAGGTGTTGCGGAAGATGTTTTCAATGCCGGCCCCGGCTAGGCGCACCGAGAGGCCAGAACGGAATCAAAGAGCGGTCGCGCGGTTTCCGGCCCGGAGGGCCGCCCCGCCGCGCGCGGGGAAAAGGCGGAGCGCCCGAGGCGCCCCTTTGATGCGGCAAACCCCGCGCGGAGCGCGGGGGAACGCATCTTGGCCCCTCGCGGCGGCGCGGGCTC
>JAFUXX010000042.1 GCA_017476965.1 Kiritimatiellia bacterium
AGCGCCGTCAGGCGCGGGGTCGGGCGGGCTGGGCGCCGCGGCTTCGTCGATCACGATGGAGACCGTGGCCCCGGGCACGCATTCGCGCACCGCGTCGCGCATGAACGGGAGCCAGTTGGCGTCCACGAAAAACTTCGTCCATTCGTCGCGGGCGGCGAGGACGAGCGAATCTTCTTCGGGCGTCGGAACCGGCGCCAGCGCGGCGATCCATTTCGAATGGGTTTCCGCGCCGAGCTTCTCGAGAAGCTTGGCGGAAACAGCATTCCATACGGATTCCGTGTCTTTCATGTCCAAAACCGTTTTGCGGCGGCGCGGCCGACCGGCCGGGGCGCGCGGCGCCGCACTCTACTGCAAAGCGCTTCCCCGGGCAAGGGAAAAGAATCGCCCGCGGATTTACAGGTTGTCTACAGGGTTGTCTACAGGGCCCGGATTCCGGCCCGCGGCGGCGGACGCCTGGCGGGGGCCGGAGCCGGGATGGGGAGTCACGGCAGGCGGGCCGTTTCCCGCAGCAGCGCCGGAGTGTCGCGGTAGTCGTCGATCTTGAGGAACGGGAAACCGGCGAGCAGGACGGATTCGTCGTTGCCGCCGGGGCCGTAGTCGTCGCCGACGTACAGCACGTCCTCCTTGCGCAGGCCGCGCTCCTCGCAGGCCTTCGCGAGAGCCCACGCCTTGTCGAACGGCGCGGGGGCCATGTCGAAGGACGAAGAACCGCCCACGAACACCGTGAACTCGGGGAAGAGAGCCTTGACTTCGGCGTGCATGGCGCGGCGCTTGCGGCGGTCCGGGTCGTACGCGAGCTTGTCCTCCTGGCGCGCCTTGGTGCCGAGGATCGCGAACGTCACGACGCCGGAATCGTGGAACTCCACGCTGTCGCCCGCGAAATCGAGCAGCCCGTGCGCGGCGCGGAACGCATCCGCCCTGGCGAGGACGCCGGCGCGGTCGCACGGGACGCATTCGTCGCGGACGAAACGCAGGCCGCCCGCCGCCGCGTCCCACTCCGCGTACTGCATGCCGTAGTTGCCCACGACGTCGATCGGGTAGCCGCCCATCTGGCGGAAGATGCGGCGGCAGTCGCCGGCGCCGGCCATCATGAGCGCCACGCCGGAGGCGCGGAGCGCGTCGAGCGCGTCCCGCGCCTCGGCCGAGAGCGGTGTCTTGTGCTGCGTCAGAGTGCCGTCGAGGTCGAACGCCGCGAGTTTCGGCTTGCGTGAGACTGGAAGCGTCATGCCTTGACGTCCCACCCGTTGCGGTAGACGGGGCGGCGCAGCCACGCCGGATCGCCGGTGCCGTTGGCGAACGCGTTCTTCTTCGGGTCCCAGTCGAAGCCGGAGTCGTACACGTAGCTCATGTTGCACAGGTGGCAGAGAATCGCCGCGCGGGCGCCGGTTTCGGCGGAGGAGACGGTGGGCTTGCGGGTGCGGCAGCAGACGACGAAGTCGTGGACGTGCGACGTGGAGGAGGGGAGCTGCACCGGGGCCTTGGCGAGCGCGAACGCCTTGTCGAGAGCGTCGAGCGCCGCGACGAGGCCGTCGCCGGCCGAGACGTCCGTGCGGTCGCCCCAGTCCTGGCCGTAGAAGGCGGCGACCTTCTTCATCTTGTCGAACGAGCCGTCGGCGAGCGCCTTGCGGATTCCGTCGGTCGGCTTGACGCCGCGGCCCTTCCAGACCGCGATCTTGCCGCGGTTGACGGCGACGATGCCCTTGGTGCCGTAGAAGACCGTGCCCCAGGTGGAGAAGGGGTTGTGGAAGATCGTCGTGCCGTCGGCGAAGAGGAACTTCATGCCGTACTGGCGGCGGCCGCCGTGCAGCGGATTCGTGGAGTGCGGCTTGTCGGAGCGGACGATCTTCACGGGGCCGGTCTTGTCGAAGCCGAGGCCCCACTGCGCGATGTCGAGGTGGTGCGCGCCCCAGTCGCCGTTGTAGCCGGTGCCGTAGTTGTCGTCGAAGCGCCAGAACATCGGGTAGAACGGGTTGACGCCGCGCGGCGCGCACTGGTCGGAGTACGGCGACCACGGCGCCGGGCCGAGCCACATGTCCCAGTCGACGTCGGGGTTGGGGGCGGATTCGGCCTCCATCGTCTGGACCTTCCTCGAAACGCCGTCCCACTGGCAGAAGAAGCGGTGCGGGTGCGACGGGCCGCCGAGGTTGGCGTGGAAGTCGAGCACGTCCGCGTTGTCCTGCGCGGAGGCGTTGCCGTAGTTGCAGTCCACGTTCTTGACGTCGCCGATCAGCCCGTTGCGGACGATCATCGCGGCGGTGCGGAACTCGCGGCGGGAGCGCTGCCAGGCGCCGGTCTGGAACACGGCCTTGGTCTTCTTCTGCTCCTTCACGACGAGAAGCGCCTCTTCGACGCTGTACGTGAGCGGCTTCTCGCAGTAGACGTCCTTGCCCGCCTTCATCGCCTCGACGGCCATGTACGCGTGCCAGTGGTCCGGCGTGGAGACCACGACGGCGTCCACGGCCTTGTCCGCGATCACCTTGCGGAAATCCGCGACCGCGCGGCACTTGGCGCGGCCGCCGCCGTGCGCGGCGTACCATTCGTCGACGCTCTTGGCGCCCGCCTCGCGGCGGACCTTGTCGCAGTCGCAGATCGCGACAACGCGGACTCCGGGCTCGGCCAGGAACTGCGGCAGCAGCATCGTGCGGGCCTGGATGCCCATGCCGATCACCGCGACGCGGACCGTGCCGGCGCGCGCCGCCTCTTTGGAACTGTTTTTCGTTTTCATGCTGTAAGTCGTGGATTTCCGCGGCCGTCCGCGGGTTGGCCGGATACTACCACGCGCCGCTTTCCCGGGCAAGCGCGTCCCGCGCGCGAAACTGAGGGAAACGGGCCGCGGTCAGGCGGGCGGGCGCAAGTCGAGCCAGCCGGCGTTCCATGGGCCGAGCGGCGGGACGACGGCGACGGAGTCCGCGCCGTCGCGCTCG